>JBAZHM010000001.1:0-28567 GCA_041652355.1 Candidatus Micrarchaeia archaeon
GCGATGCCGGAGAGTAGGATAGCCAGTCGGTGCTTGAGTCCAGCTGGTAGTTTACAAGCAGGTTGGTTGAAAGGTCGTTGTACACGTGGATGCTTGTAGAGGTTTCCGTCTGCGCGCCAAGTGAAAGCGTAAGCTCAGCCGAGTCTTCCTGCACACCCCAAAACTCATCCAGGGGCGATTGCAAGAAAGCGGATTTGACAGTAAACGGAATCGTGATTTTTTGCTTTGAGCTTCCCACGCGGCCCTCTATGATGAGCTTTCCTGTGAAATTTTCAGAAAGCGTGCGGGTTGATTTTGCAACATCAAGCACTGATTCTGAAATCCATGTATCAAATGTCACTTCCTTTGAAGCCAACGGGTCGAGGCTAAACTCGGATGTTGAAAGCAGCGTGCTGGTGATTTTTGGCGACTTGTCAAGCACAATTGCAGCAGCAACTTTAACAGCATTGCCAAGCTTGTTTTGGACAGTAAATGAATCAGTGTTGCCTTCCTTTGATTCCACAAGTATGCTTATGCCAGTCGACGGGTCGACTTCAAGAATTGTTTTTGCATTTGCAGCCAGCGAACCATAGTAGGTTGCGTATCCGGTAGCGGTAATTGCATATTCTACTCTGCCTACCTTTCCGGGGTTGACATTCTCAAGCAGGTATTTTCCTGCTTTTCCTGCGTTTTCCTCCCCGGTGCCATCTAAAGAGTATGTAGCGTCCCCGAACAAGTCGTTCTTTGTGCCTACGATTATGTGCGCATTTGACAGGGGAGTGTCATATGCGTCAGTCACCAAAAACATGAGCTTGTTGTCAACAAGGGCGGAAAGAACCGAAGGCAACGTGCCCACCTTTAGCTCGTTGTTGGAACTTGCAATGACTCTTCCGGAAACTTCAAGCTCGCTGACCTGTTCACCCTGGTAATCAACTGCAATTTTGAACGCGAGCACATCAGTTACGCGCAGCGCCTTGACTTTGAACTCTGAGTCGACGTTGCCAGAAGGGATTTCCACAACTGCCAGCTGGCCGTCCTTGTCTTCAGTTACTGACGCACTGCCAGATGGAGACGTGCCGGAAAGAATTTTTGCAGCAGTCAGCGATTCTGAAGACAGGCGCAGCTCATACGGCCCGCCTGTTGAAATGGACTTGACGAATATTGTGAACTCCTCCGGGACTGCAACCTCGAAATTCCTGGCATACTCACCACGCGAAGAAACTACGTGCGCCTCAAGGCACAGTTCTTCCGAGCAAATTCCGCCAAAAGAAATTGAGTACTTGGTCTTGTTTACTGCAGCAAGGTTGTCTTGGCCTGCGCGGACAGAATCATCAGCCGGGTCGCGCAGCGTGCCGTTTGAAGTTGAGTATGCAGTGCGGAACCCAAAAAGCGCAGTCCCGTTCTTTACCTGCCGGGTTGTCACTTGCACAGTTGCCTCGCGGGTCCCTGCAAATGACGGCAATGAAAATGACACCCACTTATATTCTATTGAATTTGCAATCGTGTCAAATTCGCCTTCTGCTGAATCGAAAGTGGAATTTGCGCCAGAATCGGAACCGTATGCAGAACCGCCCGAAGTTGATGCGTCCGAACCTGCGTCAAACCCGGAAATGAACGCGTCAAGCCCCGACACGTCGCCGGTTTCTCCTCCAAGCCGCACATGAAGCAATGCCTGTGAAAACTTCAAATCCGGAGCATTGAGCAGGAATTTTGCATTGTAAGCAGTTGAAGGCTCAAGCGAAGACACCCTGTTGCCTTCCAAATCATACATCCCAAGGTAAACTGCGCGCACGTTTTCTGCAACCGAATTGGACAGAAGCTCGACTAAAACTTCTTTTTCATAATTTGGAACGACCTGCACTTGGGAGGACGAATAGCTTGAGTACCCTTGTGCGTAAACTTTGTAGCGTCCCCAGCCTTCCAAAAGCTCAACAGTGCAAACGCCAGAGGAAGTTGAGCACGATGCTGAATCAGAAGTGGATGCATCAATCTCTGCGCCATCTATCAGCCTTCGTGAAAACCGGTCAATAACCCGGAACTTGAGCGTGCCTTTGGCCGGGACGAGCGTGACGCTTAAAGTAGTGTAATTAACGCCAGCCTCACCGTTTGCAGCCACGTCTTTCGTGTCAGAAAATCCAGAGCGGCTTTTATATGAAGCCGTTGCGTGGGTCAAACCAAGCGGCACGTCCGAAAACTCAACAAGCCCGTCTGAGCCGGTTGTGCTTTCAGAAAGGCCAAGAGGGCCGTCTGAGCCAAAAAGGGAAACCGCAGAACCTGAAAGCAGGCCGCCAATCTCATCAACAACCTTGACTTTTACTACTGCGGAATTGTCCTTGAGCGACCGTTTAAGGACCATGGAACAGTCGGTGCCTTTTTGCACAAACATGCCTGCTGGAATGTAAGAGGGCTTGTATGCAGTAACCCAAAGCGACTCGTCTTCGGTTATTGAAAATGACACGTTGCCGTCCGAACCGGTTTTTTGCGGCGTGACATACTTTTTGTTGTCTTTGTATATGTTGAACGTAGCCTGTGTAATCTTGTTCCCAGCTTCGTCGATTATACGGCAGGACATCTTTGACTTGCCATCCGCGCCTATTTTTGCAAGCGTGATTTTTGGAGTGGGAGAAGATGAACTGACAACATAGTCAAGCACGCCATCCTCATAGCCAGAAAGACTGGCTATAAAACGCAACTTTGCGCCTTTGTCAAGCAGGAGCTTTACTACGCCTTCGGAAGTGCACATGAATTTACGGACAAGCGTGTTTGCAGGCATTGCATACATTTGGATTTGCGCATCAGCAAGCGACACGTTCCCGGAAGCTGAAAGCAAAACCTGCAAATTTACTTCAACGCTATTTTCTGCAGCATTGGGAAAAAGAGTCAGAGTAATTGGCTCGGGATTTGCAGCGCCAATGCGTATTGTGGTCTCATTTGGAGTGTACCCGTCAAGATAAGCAAGAATAGTGTAATTTCTGGACATTGGAAGGGAGAAGGTAACCGAAGTGCCGGTCTTCATGCCATAAGAGTTCTTCGAAGGGTCAGTAATTGAAATCGACGGGTTTCCTGAACCGCTTGCCAGCGCCACTTTGACAATAACCGACGCATTCACATCAACGGGCTTTGCCTCGAGCTTGATTTCTTGCAAAACCGGAGCCTGACCAACCGTGATGGCTAAAGAGTTGGGCTTGTAATTTGCAGATGATACCGACACGTTGTATTTCCCAAGCGGGACGTTATAAAACCGGGCAAGCCCCCTCTCATTGGTCGAGTTAAATTTCGAGTTCGCCTCAATCGAGCTGGAGAGTTGCACATTTGCATTGTCAACCGCAAGGCCATCCGAACCGGTGACAGTGATAGTAACCGTCGCAGTCTGTGCAGGAAGGTTCGTAAAAACAAGAAAGCCGATGCCGCAAAGCACAACAATCAAAAGGCCAAGAAAGAACGGCGCTGGCGGGATTCCCTTCTCCTCAAGCGCATCGGACGTGCCGCGGATGGGCAGGCCTTTCTCATCACTCCAGTCCAGAAACTCCTGCCACTTGGAAGAAAGACCCTCAAGGAAGTCGTCGAACATAAATATACGAATTAAATAAGAGCGGAGAGGGTATAAAAAGAATTAGAGTGGACCGAAGCCGCCGCCAGGCATAATCTTGTTCTTCTTCAGATATGAATCAAGATTATAGTATGCTATTGCACCGTTGCCTTCGCTCTTTGCCACCAGGACCGCCTTTGCTTTCGGGTAGGCTTGGCGGAACTGCTTGATGCCGCGAAAATCATCAGCCGAAGGCGTAACCTTGTACTTTACCTCAAACGCAAAAAATGGCTCGTCAACGATGAAGTCAACTTCCGCCCGGTTCTTGTAGTTCCAGAAAAACCTTGGCTTCAAAGCCTGTGCTACGGCATTCTCGATTATCTTGGACGTTTCCGACTTTGCAAAACATGCAAGCGAAGGGTAAACTTTCTTGAGCTTTTTTTCACTTGAAAGCCTATTCGTCGAATAATTATACAGCCGCGCAACAAGAAAACCGTACACCAAAAAGTCGGAGTACGCTGAAAGCGTCTTCCTGTCGCGGCCGAGGTCGGACGCAAGAGAAGAGTAGTCCAGGACCATGCCGGGGTTCGCGCAGATTATGGAAAAAAGCCGGTATAGCAAGGCCGGCTCGTCTATTGGGAACACCTGCGGCAAGTCCTCGAAAATCACCTTGCGCGCGATGGTATCGGCATAAGCCTTCGCGTCGATGGTATCGTTGAGCGCAGTCTCAGGAAAGGGCTTTCTTATGTATTCAAGGTATAACCTCTCCCTGCCTGAACTTGCAAGGGGCGAAACTTTTTTACTTTGGAAGTCCAAGAATTCCGAAAAGCTCAATTCGGGGAGAAAGAACTCGTTTATGCGGCCCGCCAAGCCTTCGCCGGACTTTCGCAAGAGAGCAGAATTTGAACCCGAGAGAACTATGCGTGCCTTGGAAGTATCGTAAAGTTTTTTGACCTTCGCCTGCCAGTCCGGCACGTTCTGAATTTCGTCAAGGTAAATGCTACTGCCTTTACCAATCGGCTTCTGCGAAACCTTCTCATACTCGGCGATGATCTGCCAGAAATCGTCGACCTGCTCGTCAAACGAGTAGAGGAAAATGGACTCACGCTTTACGCCCTTTGCTAACTGGCTGTTTATGAGCTGGCGAAGAAGCGTTGATTTTCCCACCCTGCGCAGGCCGTAAACCGCAGTGATCAGTCCCGACTTGGCCGATCGCTCAAGCTCCGGAAAGATACTGCGCTGCTTTTCATACGGGTAGGCAAAACCATCCTCCCAATGCCTGTTCTCCCGCTCAAGCTCCATAAGGGATTCTTGCAACCGAACTTAATAAAGCTTTGGAAAATATGGGTATCAACATGGTCATGTTTTCCACTTTCATGGGTATTTGGATGACCATGTTTTCCAGAGCGCGTCTGAGCGCCGCAAACGGTCAAAGACACGCAGCCTACCTTGCGGTTAGCCCCTCAAAGAAGTCATCGAGCATAAAAATACGAATGAAGCAAGCGCGGAGAAGGAAAGAAAAAGAATTAGAATTAGACTGCGGAAGAAAACAAGGAAAAAAGAGGGAAAAAGAAAGGGAATTGACCAAAAATCTTAACGGCTATTTTCCGGCCAAGACTTCGCTGGTTGCATCGGTCTGTAACAATTCAATGTTATTTTCGTTATTGACCATATAGACAAGTTTATGCACCTTTACTTCTTTTCCTCCTCTGGTCGTAATGTACATATCAGGCAACGTGTCGCCCGAACCCAAGCCCATGAGCATTAGAAGATTGCTCATTTTTACGTTGGTTAAGACGTTCTTTGAATCTGACTCAATCTTGAGGGCATTCTTAAGGTTCT
The DNA here is from genome assembly GCA_041652355.1 of Candidatus Micrarchaeia archaeon. GTDB lineage: Archaea > Micrarchaeota > Micrarchaeia > Norongarragalinales > CAINOH01 > CAINOH01. The sequence goes on from JBAZHM010000001.1 coordinate 5,351, forward strand.
TCAATTCTGAAAGAGCCGCGTTGATGTCCGAAGAAATTTCGTCGTCCGTTGCGGCTATGGCAAAACTTGAAGGCGTTCCGGACTTAAGGACGTTCGAACAAGCGGTAGTATCACATAACTTAAAGTTCACGCTGTACGACTCAAGTAAACTGAAATCAGTTTGCGCTTCAAGATCCATGAAAGCAAATCGCTTTGGAGAGTCAATTGACGTTTCATCAGTATCTAATTTTACGTTCACTTTTGTTGAGTCCTGATAAAGAATATTGTTGAAAACATACAGACCATACGTTCCGCCTGATTCTGGGGTATACTTTTCAGAAGTATCATCCTCAAACGCCAGCAATTTCTTGGAATTATCAGCAGACGCATACGCTAGTGCCGCTCCAAAAGTATACTTCTTGGTGTCTACTACATTCGGAACTACCATTATATTGACGCCCTTAAAGCTCAGACCGGTTGTAATTGACCCGGTTGGCAATCGAGAGTCTAATGAGTTTTCAACAGCAATGACACTATTTATCCCTGACGCAGGATAAGTCACAAAAAAGTACCGCACCTCGTTATGCGCAATTTCTGAAAAAGGATTATCGATTTGAACTTTTTCAAATTCGGAGGTCTGCACATTCAAACGATAAAGGCTGACTCCAGTTAAAATGGGTTTCAAAAGACTATTCGGGCTTGAAGCTTGGTTCTCGATACTAAGCAAAAAGCCCGACACGGGAATAATGGAGGATACAGCTAGGTTGACGGGGATGATTTGGAAATTTGATTTATCATCAATATTACTTATTGATTTTACTTCCTGCTCAACTTTGTTCTTGGAATCCCAATAATACAAGCCAGAATTTTTGACTATAAGACGGACAGTCTTGTCTGAAAAAACCGGGTCGGTATTCTTGCATGAAGTCTTGTCATTGCAGATTCCTGTTGACCAGCAGTATTGCGCAACGCACTTGCCTTCAGCGTTGCAGACCTTGCCACCTATGCAATAATCATCATTCTCTATGCAAGAAGTAGCTGATGACAACACGTCAGACCGCGACTTGCTTGAACAGAAAGGCAGCCTGTTGGCATTGTCATTGCGCACATCAGAGCCAGTAGTTATGCTGACGCAATACGGGGCGCTTTCGGGGCATCCGTTGTTGCTTGTTTTTGAAGAGTCGCAGACACAAGTGCTCTCAATGCTGCACACCTGCCCTACAATCGCACAACTTGCATCCGTCTTGCACGGGGTGTTCGCAAAACCGCTCTCGCCCTCCGGATTGACACACTGCGGCTTAACTATCCCACCGATTTGAGGCTTCAGCGCGCTTACAGGAACGCAAACTTCCTTCCCTTGGCAATAATCGTTTGCAAGGGCAACCTCGGAAACCTCACAGATTCCGCTGATGCAGTTTCCACTTACACAGGGATTGCCAGTAGCCTCGCTTCGATCAGGGTTAGCCACGCCATCAGAACAAGTTTCATAGTTTCTTGGCATACACGTTCCTGACACGAACATATCAGCTTGGTCACACGAAGGCTGGGCATCTTCATTGTCCGAGCATATACCCACCATGGTCTTAAAATTGATGACACAATATTTGGCGCCTTTCGGGCAACCGTTTTCGTTTATCTCACCGTCGATGTTACAGGAGCAAACTTTGTAATTCAAGTTGCCCAACAATGGTCGGCAAACTTGCCCGCGTCCTACATCCCTAACGCACATTTGGTCCATGGAAAGACCTCCTTCCGAGTAGCATTGCGTTAATGCAGTCGCCGATACGGCTTTAGTCCTGCAAACTCCAGCCTCGTCACAAACACCATCTCCACACACTCCGTTTATTGCAAAATCACGTACACAAAATTTCTGAGTAATGGAAACGCATTCTCCGCTTCCTGACAAAGATGAATATACTTCATTGCCTTTACAATACTTGGAGGGCACCTTGTCGTCCGAACACATGCCAACATAAGTTTCTGGATTATACACACAATACTGGTTTTCTGAAGGACAGCCATTGTTAGGGTATTTTGTTCCACCCACATCTATGGAACACTCGCACTTCTTTTGCTTGGAACACACCCGACCTGCGGGGCAATCGCTGTTAAAAATACATTCTTTATTAGCTGCAAACGGTAAAGGCGCCAAGTCAGTTACCAATTCGGTGGAAATAGGTGGTTTAACGTCGCCATTCTCAGATGTTAGTGACGTTTGATCATTCGTTTGTTGGGCACCCAAGCTCGGCAACGATTGCGTCTGGCCCCCGTAATTCGTGGCAAGGAAAGTAGCCACACCTACGATACCAAGAACTGCTAGGACAAGTATTGTTGTAATGCCGCGTGACACGAGAACCAACTCCTACAAGACTTTTTGAAGTATTAAGGAGTAATGGAGGAAATGTTTAAAAAACAGAGAAAAAGTGAATGCAACTATTCTGCGCGGATAATTCACCCCAACCGCAAGGATTTTGCCCGAATAATAGAATGCCCTTCAAGGAAAAGACAAACAGGCACAGTAAAGTCAAAAGAAAAAGCCGAAGGGAATGGATATTCGGATGGGACGATGCACGGGAAAAGGGGAGAAAAATAACGGGAGTGAACCCGCTGGGAGAAACAGGAAAAAAGGGGAAAAAGAAAGGAAAAATCAACTCAACGATGAACACGATGTTATAGGACTATCGTTATTCTTGATTAAGGCCTGATTAAACACTCCGTCAATATCGCAACAGCCAGTACGCTCTGTACAACTGGATGATTTGGAAATATAATGACAAGCATTGGTAAAATAGAGACCGGTGCAACTACTGCGTATCTCTGCTTGATAACACTCGGTGTACTGCGTGCCGGACTTATAGCAAACCTTGTACCCGCTAGTGGTGGTCGACGGAGATGAACTCGAAGAAGTCGATGCTGAGCTAGACGCCGCGGCGGATGTTACTGGTTTAAGTTTTTTGCAGATATTGGAGTCGGGAGTAGTTAACTTACAACCGGCAGCACTACATGGCGTGCACTGTGCAGAGTGAACATACGACGTAGAAAACTTTTCGGGCTCATCGCAGTTTTCAACGCCACACGTGTTACCTATTGAACAAAGTGCACAAGTTCCTTTGTTATCGCCATCCCAGTTCGCTTCAGAGAAGAAACACTTTAATTCGGGATTTATCAAAGTGAATGGCGAATAAAAAAAATCCGAAGGAATTGGATTATTTCCTTTCACACATTCTTTTAGCTTGAGATCTGCATCAGCTGATTTATCTCCATCGATTTCATTAGGCGTACTATAGGGGCATTCAACTCCAAAGAAGCAACGCTTGCATCCAGGATCTTTGCTACAGTCATCGATTGCTTTTGTTGCAGCATCGCCAGGGGTGGTCAACGGAACCAATATTCCTTTGTATTCATCATAGACAGAAGCTCCAGCCTTCTGCGAACATTTCGCAGCGTTCCTTATGTCCGCAACCTTTGCTATGATGGGAACTTCCCCGTTTTGGTAACGCACAAAACCGGAGGCACGAAGGGAGCAGGTGGAGCTAATAGGCGTCGTATACTTACCGCTATAAATCCAATAATTGTTGTTGGAAGGTGAATATAACGAAAGTGACATCTTGATATCTGTATCACCATATGAATCCTGGCGTTTCTTTCCTGGCGCAGTAACAAGGAACTTTTTATTTTCTTCCGTACCCGGAATTAATCCAGCAGAACTGGTTTCAAGCGAATATTCAAAAGTACCAGTTATGTCTACAAGCGTGTCTTCAAGATATTGAATTGCGAATATCTTCAAAGCGTTGTCCGAAGGATCAACCCCGCTTATACGAACCTCGCCAAAAGGCCTTGTCGTTCGTAATCCAAGCTGTTTATCAATCGCAGATTTAAACTTATCGTCCACGTTCAAATTAGCTTTGAGGTTAGTAACCGGTGTTAAAGCAGTATTAATCATATCCCTAACCTTAACGAGGTCAATATCGTGTGCAACAAAAGTAGACGGCAAGATGCCAGTAGTACAGGGTCCAGTAGTACAACTGTCTGCAAAGGAAAGCTTAATCGGAGTATAGAATTCACTTGTCGTTCTTGAAATTGACTTGAAACCATAATCGAAACCAGCTATGGCACCTTCAGGAGATAATTTCGTTAACTCAACCAGAAAATTATTATCAACCTTGAAAGGATAATTTGTCTTGTCAAATTCAAGCTGAATATTACTATAGAGATATTGCGAATAAGTCTCCTTCAGCTTTGCCTGCAACGCAGGTGTTGCATCGTACGGGTCGTAGTTTTCAGGATTGTCCTTGTCGAACGGCACGAACATCTTTTCATAGTTGTTGAACAAGCCTGCTGCGAAAGTATACTTGTCAGTGTCAATGGTCACTATTTTTACAGGCTGAACAGCAACTCCATTAAACCCTCCAGTGAAACTGAAAGTAACAGACGGAGTGCATGATTTGCAAGTAGGGTCATAGGATAGGCGTTGCAAGCAGTTGACCGGAGTAGTCGAATAGGTGTATTTTTCAGATATTGACTCTGCATCAGCACCAGGGTAAGTGATAAGCAAATATACCTCTTTGACTGCTTTGAAATTAACGTCACCCGCAGGTGAAAAAGCACCGTTTGAATACAGATATGCGGACACAACCGATGTGGTTGACGAAACAAGTTTCATTGATTCATCCATAACATCTGCGTCAACCGTAAAGTGCATCAAGAACGCGCCGATTGGCACGATTGATGAAACGCCAATATATGCCGGAGACAATGAGGCAGCAGTACATAAAACGTTGTCACAATACAAGCCATCTTTTTTAACCGTAATTTCAACAATGGGTTTTGCGATAAATGCGTCATACGCGTTTTTGGCGATGTTATCCTTGACTAACGTTTCATACTTGAGGAAACCACCTGCAGTACTGCCCGTAGTTGTGCCGCCTGTTCCGCTACTATCAGTATCTGTACCGGAGCTGCTTGCAAAGTTTCCTTTCGACTCTGAAGAGAGAAGTTCCATTGGTTTGCACATTAAACTATCTGTCGCGCTTGCTACGTACTTCTCGCCATACACGGCATTACATTCCCGCCGTGGCATGATGGACAAGATGAATGGATCGTCTAAATTTCCTGAAACAGTGGAACACACCGGACCGTTACGTGTTATGGAACCAGTTACGCAGAACGGGGCGTCAACGGGACAGCCATTTGCATCGTGAGGTAGAACGGTCTTGGTATATTTTCCAGTATTCGTATCATACTCATAGCTCACTTTTATATTCGGATTACAAGTGCAGGCGGAACTAAAGCCTAAAAGACCAGTTATAACCGTGCATACCTGCCCATCACGATTTCCTCCCGAGACACTGCACAAAGTAGAACCTGCTTGTTGTACGCAAGGCTTGTTGACTGGACTGCTGCAAACACCATTAGTAAATCCGAGCTTGTTGCATACAAGCTTGATTGACTGCGTAACTGGTTTTTCGTCAATTACTGCATCATCAATAGTCATCGTTTCACACTGCGAATCATCCGTACAAGGCGCGCCTAGCTTCTTTGCATCACCTGCAAACGAAACGCTTGACTTTCCGCTAAATGAAAGGCTTCCGGTTGCAAGACCGGTTGAGGGCGATGCTGGTGCGACGGAGCCAGATTTCTTCTTCAGGCAAAGTCCAAAGCTGTTGAATGAAAGACTGTGTAAGGGTTTTCCATTCCATTCACAAAGGTAGTTTTCAAAACAATCTTGGTCTTTTATGCAATATGCGGCACACGCAGCCAGTTTTTCTCCTTCGTAAAGGCATAGGGGATCGTCAGGAATCGCATTGATATTACAACTGCTCACGATACAGGCTGAACGAGACGGGTTGCATTCAGAACATACGCGTGCACCGGTTTTCGAAGAACAGATACCCGTAGTTGAACCATAAGTACCCGATGTTGGAACAACACACGAGAAAGATGAACCAAGAGGCGTGTCTGGAAGATCATAGTTAGATAAGTCAATTCCAGTCATAGCTATCAAGCATGAACCTCCTGCAGTACTGCAAACGTTCTTGCCGTTTTCTACGTACAAAACACCAATCCCACCATCAACTCTACTTCCTGATACTTGAGATTTGGAAGTGGTAGCTGATGAAAGGCATAATGCATCATCTTTGTTCCTCGTGCAAGTCGGGCCGTAAATTCCGGCTTGATTGCAGTGGTATCCTGCGCCGCAAGTCTGTCCATCGCAAATTTCAAGTGCGGCTGGACTTCCACCTTTAGAACATACGCCATTACTGCAGGTCTTGCCATTGAGGCATGAAGATGGAACAGTAGTGCATTCGCATTGACTTTTTTGGATATTACAAACCGGTGTTTCTCCAACGCAAACTTCTTTTTCATTACTCTTTGTGCAAGACACGGGTTTTTGATTTTCTACAGGAGTGACAGGAGCAGTCCATTTTTCACACTTTTCGTCAGCAGTACAGATATCAGGCTGCTTGCAATCTATGCAAGGAGAAGTATCAGAAATTGATTTCTTTTCCGAACAAAGACCGTTTCCATCCATCGCATCATCTCCGATGTCAACGCAGTATCGTGCTTCTTCTGGACAACCATTGGCACCTTCCGGGACTTTAGTGTTGCAAACGCAAGTGCCAGCCAAGTCAGGATTGTTTGTTATGCGAACATTCGCACACTTCAGGGGGAATTTGCAAGTCTGAGTAGAATACTTAGAGTCACTACTGCAAAGCTCGCCATAACCTACTTCCGTGGAAGCGACGCACTTGGAATTTTTGCATACGCCAGTCTTGCAGCAGGGCGTGCTTCCTGTTTTGCAGTCATCTCCGATATAACTCGTGCACGATGATTTGTCGCCAGTGTCGTCCGTATCGTCATCATCAGTATCGTCCGTATCGTCATCATCAGTATCATCTAGTGGCTCGCAGTCAGAATTGCATTTTTTGCCATCAGAACCACACAAGGACACATCACAATTTGTCGGGGTTGTTGTCGGAACCGCTGTTGGAGTTGCCTTGAGCGCGAACTTGAAACTGATTAGTTTGGTTTCGGTGCTGCACTTTCCTCCATTTTCGGTCAGGCCGCAGCAGGAGGCATAGAACATATTATAGCCTTCCACAAGAGGGGGAGTGTCGGTGCCCCCATTCAGGGACATGCCCATCTGGTGTACCATCGGGTTCAACCCGATTGGGAAGGTGTATACCGAGTTGAGGGTGCATATTGCAGCCTTATCTGTTGTAAGGAGTATGTTGAACGGCTGGTAGTCTATTGGAGCGTCTGTGGCGGGGTAGTACGAGAGTATCTTTGGTGCAACGGTTTCTATTGTGCCAAAGCAGTTCTTCACCTCAACGGAGACTGTTTTTGTCCGCGGTCCTGCAACTGCGGACACTTGAAGCGCCAAGGTCTTGTTTTTTACAGTGGGCACTATTGCAAAATCATTGGAGGCGCTTCGTGCAATCGTGGTTTTGTAGCCCGTTTCAAGGCTGGTTGTGCCTTCAGTTGTTTTTATGGCAAGCCCCGGCCCGGTCAGAGTCAGGCTGACTTCGCCTTGCACATCAGTTGGGAGGGTGTTTGCAACGGTTATCGTGCTTTCGCTGTCGCAGTTGCCCTCGCTTGAAGTGTAGATTATCTTTGAGGGGGAGACTGAAAGGAAGTCATTGATTGTTTTTATGTCGCAGCTGGAGTATGATATGGACTGTATTGCCCTGCTCTTGTCAAGAGCCTCGGCATTGAACACTATTGAACACTCCTTGTCGTTTGCAGCCGGCTTGACTGTGAACATCCCAAGCCTACGGTTTGGAAGCACGAACTTGTAGTTGTTTGTAAGGAACGAGTCGTAAACAACTGTTGACGTTGCCTGCTGGAAGGAGCCTGTTCCGGAAACGCCATCCCACGGCTCAAGCGAGTATGAGTAATTGACCATCAATGCGCACGAGGAAGTCGCGTACACCGTGAGGTTCAAGTCAAGTGAGTTGCGTATGCGGATTGTCCTGTAGTCTTCCAGGCCGCAAGCTTCAATGTAATTTGGTGACACTGAAAGGAAGTCCTTTCCAAGGACGGGTACAATCTGTTTTTGAGACGCATAATTTGAACTTTCCACGAGCACGTCAAAAGTGCCTGCCTCTGTCGGGAGAATTTCATCGAAATTGTAAACCCCGTTGTAGCCTTGATTATCCTCAAACAACGCTCCCCCGGAAACCGGCTCCGGCGGGTTTTCCGAAAACGGGGTGCCGGTGTTTTCAAGTATTGAAATCGTAGCATCGGTGATTGCCTTGCCAGTCACCGCGTCTGCAACCTTGATTGACAGGTCGGTAGTCTCGGTTGAGTTGACCTTGTCGGGCTTTACGTAGACTATCTTCATCGTGCCATCGCCTTCTATGGTGACGTAGCCTTTTGCGGATACAAGCTCAGTGGCGCCGTTGTAGAAAGTTATTGAGAATATGCCTGAGCTGACGGGCATTACTGGAAGGAGATAAAATGAGAGCGCTGCAGGCTCGCTGAATGGCAAAAGCTGTATGGTTGTGTTTGATAATGACTTGTCAGCAGAGCTGGACACTTTCTTTTCTGCGTCGGTTACTATTGAATAGTTGATTATCTGCATTGCGCCGCCATCCGACTTGACAAACAACCTCGGGGAGGTCACTTGCTTAAGTAGGCGAATCTCGGCTTTTGCAATCAGTGGCTTGGCGATTGTTGCCAGGTAGGATGCGCCGTAATTTGCATTGCCATCTGAAAAGTCAAGGGAAATGCATGCGGAAGAAGTGCATGTCGAGCGCCCGATTGCAATGGAGTACTCGTTTTTGCTTGAACCCGCATAGCACCAGTCGCGGCTTGAGGTGCGGAGCAGTGAGTTAAACACGGTGTCAACGGGGGACCGGATGTAAGAGTCGTTCGCGCCAGACGGGGAATACCACCCGTTGTAGAACACTTGGAGCTTGTCTGTTGTTGTGGCATCCGGTTTTGTCAACAGGCGCACTGAAATTTCCTTAGAGCCGCTTGTATCCGAAAAGTCATAGGAAACCCACTTGAAGTAGCCCAGCTCGTTGTTTGCCTTCAAGTCGTTTGAACAGCTTGTTGAAGGGAGGTAGGCTGATGCAAATATGGGCGCAGGAGAATTGTCTGACGTGCCGTCCTTTATTATGACGAACTTTTCCTTGGAATCTGATGCCGAAAGCCCTTCCTTTCCTGACGTGCCAACGCGAACCATCATGCCGGATTTTGAGGAAGCCCCCATTGACGGGATGTTGATTATGAACTTTGCGTAATAGTTCCTCCCGTTGTCAATAAGAGTCAGGTTCTTGTCAGCATCGTCGTAGATTCCAATCAGCTTGACAAAGAACTGGTCCTTGAGCTTTGATGAAAGCAGGAACACAGTGTAGTCTTTGGATGAGCCTGTTGAGAGCACGAATGCGTTTGATGTGCGCGTCTCATATCCTGATGAGGAGACTTCGATGTACACCTTTGAATCTGCCCGCACTTTGCACGAGTAGGAATTACTGGAATCCGCAGTGCACGTAATGTTTTTAGGCATGTCGTCGCCAAACGCAATGACGTTACCTACAAGGTTTGAGCTGTTGATTACATCCTTTACTGAAACGGCTATTATTGCGGTTGTGGGTTCGAACTTCACTACTACACTGGAAGCGTTGATGTCAGACGCTCGGACGGTGTAGGTGCTCTGGCCTTTTTTGGATAGCTTTTGTGCAACTACATAATAGTCCATTTTTAGTGCGATGTTTGTCAGGGTCACTTTGCCGTCTGCGTTTGTGCTGGCATCAGGATAGCCTGCACGGTTGCTGTTGTTGTTCAAAAGCCAGACTGAAGCTGAAGCTGCATTTGTCGTCCCGTCAGACTCCAAGACCTGAACGTCAATGGTGCCAACCGAACCGGGAAGTATTTTTTTCAGCGTGAATACGCCTAATGTGCCGGGCTTCAAGTTTGACAGAGTATCAGGAAGGTAACTTTTAAGGTAGGCGCTAGCGTATGCGGTGATGTTTACAATCGTGATATTGCAAACTCCGAAACTTGAAACGCACCTATCCAAAAACGCGCCGGAATCCTTGTTGTAAACGCGTATTTCCGCCCCGGAAAGAAGTTTATTGGAGTCGTCGCGGACCTCAAAAAACACAGGTTCCAATGCGGATGAGGAAGTGGCAGTAGTAAGCTCAATTGAACGGATGGCATCTTCTGAAGGCACGATGTATTCTGAAGGGGAAGTGTACGCCTCATACTTCCGCAAGTCAGCGTCTGTTGCCTTTACATAGAAATATACTGCTGAGCCGGTGGAGACGTTTTCAAAAGCCACTTGCCCAGCGGAAGTTTTGCGGGTTCCTAAAAGGCTGCCGCCCGAGTTGGACATTGTTACCTGCGCAATAACGGGTTCCCCGAGGGCGTTTGACACTTTTACTATCAATGTGACTTTTGCCTGAACTTTTTTGTCGCATTCTGAGCCGCTGCACTTGCTCGGGGTCTTGAGGCGGATTGTAGCTGAAAGCGAATCCGACGGGTCGATATAATAGTCGTCGTAGCTGGAGTAATCAGTCTTTGACACGCTGATTACGAACGGGTCCCTGTTCTTAAGCTCGAAGCGCACTACCCCGATTGAGTTTGTTGTCTTCTTCTGGAAATTGACTCCAAGGGAGGATGCGACAACCAACGCGCCGGAAAGCTGCTTGCCTGTCGCGTCGTCAAGGACAGTGACCGTGAAAACTTCACCTGGCAAAACCACCTCAACAAGCCGGATGGATACAGGGTTGGCATTTTCTTTTGATATAGTGCCAAGCGAGCCGGTGTAAGTTGAATAATTTTTTGCAGTGACTTTAATTGAAAGCTCCGTTCCAATGGGAACCGAGCTGAAAACCACCCTGCCGTTCTTAGAAAGCGCGGTTTTTAGCACATTCCCTTCGACTTCCGGACCCAAGTAAAGCGTTACCGTTGCGTCATTTACTGCTACACCTGACTGTGAGGAAAGATTTATGGTCACCTCGCCAGTTTGGCCGGTGCCAGTAAGCAGGAAAACCCCGCCGCCAAAAAGCAAAAGGATAAGCAGGGTCGCAATGGGAAAGCTTGGCACGCCTTTTCGTTCAATTGGCTCGACAAAAGCCTTGTACACTGGAAGGTGGACCTTGTCCTCAAGGTAGTCCATCAGCTCGTAGTACTTGTCCTCTATTGAAAAGTAAGCGTCCTTTAATGAGTCCATCGGGCTTGATGGCAAAGCCCCGGCCTTTGCGGGACCCTTAGAATCTGTTTTTTTTGTCGCAGGAGGCTTTTCGGAGGACGGCATAGGCAAACACTTAAATTAAAACGGGCAATTGGGAACTTAAATAGGTTGTCTTAAAGGCGAAATAAAAACGCGAGTGGAAAAGGGGTTACTTGCTAGTCGTCCGGCTGCTTGCACTCCTCGCATTTGACGCCGTTCGCGGAGTTTGCCAGCATATTATCAATGGAGGTTTTTGCCTCAAGGGTGCTCTGCCTCTCGCATTGGTCTGGATAACTTATGCTCATAGTTCTTTCGGAAAATTTTTTGCCATTGCATGGAAGTGGAGACCCTAGGCAGCAACCATTACATTCGGGGCATAATTCGCCTTGAAAGGAGTAACCGTCAGCTTTATTGCTGCAACTGATGCATTTTGTGTTTGAAATGTATCTAATTTTTTTTGGTTGACATGGAGATACTTGACAGACTTCACCTTCCTCGTAAACAAAACCATAGCGGTATTGACTTTCATAACAACGCGATTCGGGGTACAGCAAAGCATAGGGGGTATAGCCATTTGAAACGGACTTGCCATTGTAGTTCAGCGCATTGCATCCCTCGGGCTTCAATGAATACAGGGTTTGGGGATACAACCATTTGAATTCTGTGGTTTTACAACCAGCGTCATCGCTGCAGGTTGTACATTCGCAGTCATACGAATATGTTTCGGGTTTAGACGTTGTGAAATCGTTTTCGCAATTGTTCCCGTTAAAGCAGGCATAGCAGTTCGAACCAAGCGTCCCGATAGTTTTTGAACAGGAATATGTTGCTCCAGCTGGATTCTTCGGTGCTCCAAACCAACCCACGCCGCGCTTGCCGTCGGAATAGGTGTAAATTATCTCTCCGGACTGGGTCAAAAAGCACGCGTCATTGGAGCTACTTCCTGCACACACACCATTGCGGGACATTTTTGTCGGGCAGCAACGCTGTGGGTTGTCTTCTTGGAGCCCCGATGCGGGGTTTGTGTATATGCTGCCTGAACACGACCCCGCAGCGCCTGAGCCTGAACCGGGTTTGAGCGTGATGAGTTTTACCTCTGTTGATGACGGGCCATACACAAGTTTTTTGTCCCTTTCATAAATCGGAACGGGAGTGGGGCATACTGCATCGTCTGCAGCACAGAAGTACGCGGTGTTGCGCTTTTGACCGGGATAGGCAGATAACTCCTTGGGGCTGGGCACCACATTGGATAAAGCAGTATTGGGGATTATTTTGATATTCGCGCCATTCGGGTACTCATATGTGCCGGTGATGTCTACAGGCTTGGCATAACTCATCAAAGCAGTTGCCGACCCGGGCTGGTACTGGAACCATAGGATGCGCATTGTCGCGCCTTCGATTGCGGAGACGAATATGTCGTCAAGTCTGCCTTTTTTTCCGTCCGTGCTGAACAAATTGCCGTCGCCAAGGTGCAATATGCCGAGTGCGTTGACGTTTTCGCCGAGTATTGGTTCAACAACATACCTTTTTTCATCCCCATTATCTACAAGTTTCACATTGTTCAAAGTCTTGCCCGCAAGGGAGCCTTTCAGGTTGACGAGCTCCTGGAGACAGCGGTTGATTTTCTTTTGCATCCAATCATGGGTGATTATCGGGCTGGATTTACCGGCTTCTGTCTGGGTCATCAGGTTGAAACGGTCAATTTCAACCCACCGCGAAGAGCGGACAGATGAGCCTAGGGAATATACGGGAAAAACACGCATTTTTTTGTATAATACGTCGGGTAATTCTTTGGAGTTGATTGCCAACGGCTGTGTCTGATATCCGGATGAAACTAAGTGCTCGGGCACTGCAGTAGGATTGCTGCGGGCGTATTCCGCATCGCTGAAACCGAACTTGGAACCTGAATTCGGGTCGCTGGAAGCCTCACTCATCAAAAGGTTATTGTTGAACACATACAATTCGTATTTTTCATCTGCAATCGGGTTCTCATAATACGCATCGTATTTTTTTTCCTTGTTCCACTCCATCGGCAAGAATTGCTTGTAGGTACTGTCAAAAACAGCCATGCCGGCGAAATAACTGTCGGTGTCTATCACATTGGGCTTAATCTTGAACGGCAAACGCACGTCTCCTTTAGAAAACGAACCCATTATCGCCAGTTCGGTGCTGGATGCGGAAAAATGAATGTTTCCTTTTACATCCTTCGAAAAGCCCGCTTTCCCACCCCAGGAGTTTTCGTTAAAAAATTGCGGTTGCACGTTCGGATAGGTTATAATCACATCAACACGCGCGCTTGGAGGGACTAAAACCTTGCCAGCCACGGCAGTGCCATTTATATAAAAAACACCAGGAGTTTTTTCTCCATTAAGCCCAAATAACGCATGGTTATCTGCAATTGAACCGGAATTATCAAGAGTCAGGACAAACCCTGCTACAGGCATTATTGAGGAAACATCAAGCACAATGCCTTCAATGATTTGACCAGCAATGACGTTACCACTCGCATCTAATGCATACTTGTGGTATTGCTGGTCTGAAAAATCAAAACGCACGCGCTTGTCTTCCGCGGGCTTAAGATCAAAGGAATAAGGAACGCACACCTGTAAGTCAAGATCGCAGGTCTCACCGGGTTTAGTGCACCCGGCATTGGAGGTGCAAACAGTTGCCTTCATGCATAAGCCATCCGGATCGAATATCAAGCCGGAACAGCAGGGCGAACCTGGCGAATACGCTTCGCCTTCAGCCTTGCACGCTGCGGCGACGCATTTTTTCTGGTTCTGGTCGCACGTATAAGAACTTTCGCAATACGAATTGTCACGGCAACCCTCAGCACACTTGCCCCCAACACAAATCTTGTTCAAACTCCCACACACAGACTTCTCATTATCCTGAGTGCAAGTTGCAGGCACACACTTCAAATTAGTTTTGTCACAAACAAAAGAACTCCCGCAATAAGAATCATCACGGCAACCCTCAGCACACTTGCCCCCAACACAAATCTTGTTCAAACTCCCACACACAGACTTCTCATTATCCTGAGTGCAGGAAATCGGAGTGACTATTGCAGTTGGCTTTACCGTTACAGTCGGAATGACCGTGGCAGTTGGCTTTGGAGTTGGAGTGGGCGTTGCGGTTGGCGCAGTGTATGTATAGTCAAAAGTAACTTGCACGTTTGAAGCAGTGCACTCTCCGCCCTTGGAGGAGGGATTGCAACAGCCAACATACACTGCATTGCGGCCTTTTTGGAATGCAAATGGTATTCCGGAGCCCTTGTTGTATGAAAGGTCCAGGGTATAAGCGTATTCCAAAGTCGAACCGGACTTGTAGTTCATTGCAAAGGGCAGCTTTTTGGCAGCCAAGTCAGTTGGTCCGATTCTGCAGGGCGCGTACACGTTGGTGGAAACAGCCACATTTACTTTTTCAGTTGATATCGGGGCATAGCCGGTGGGAGATGATGCGGTGATTATAGGCGCAGGGTCGTGTGTTGCCTCAGGGCAGTTGTCAATGGGAATGGATACGGTTGCGGTGCGAGAATTGTCAGTTGAAGTGAAGGTAAGCTGGGTGGTGAAGTTCTTTTTTGTGGGTGTTATCGTAAGGGATGCGGTGCCTGCGCGCGGAACCGAAATGGTAGTGGCAGTATCAAGCAAATAGGTAATCCCTGAATAGGTCATGTTCAGGCCTTGACCGGCCACTTGCACTGCCACGTTTCCTCCTACTGACAGGGTGTTTGAAAGAGTGACAGACGAGGGCTTGCCACAGGTTCCCGTACTAGCACGGTTGATAATTTTAGAAGGCGATACGGAAAGGAAATCGTCAAAGGCGGACTGCTTGCAATTTGAATAAGAAACGGAACGCGTAGAAGAGCTGCCGTCGCGTGCTGATGCCAAAATAGTAACCGTACACGCAGTATCCCACGCTGCTGGAGCGACCATTATTTTTCCTGCGTTGCCTTTTGGAAGCGCCACGTAATACGAACCGCTGGAATACACCATCTGCGAAGTCGCATCCACCCAGGTAAAGTCGGTTGCGTTTTGTGAAATTGCATACGCTGCTGCGGTGATGCACCCTTCCTTTGACGCGCTGACTGCAAGCTCCGCATCAAGCGAATGGTTATTCGCCAAAATAATTGGAAGCGTTTCACCGCACGAGTCAATGTCAAGCGTCCGCAAGTCCAAAAAGTCAGCGCCAAAAATGGTGATGGACTTGTTAATCGAAATGTAGTCAGGGTGGCTTGCCACAACGTCAAACTTTCCTGTGTGAATTGGCTTTACCTGGGAAATACTATAGCGGCCACCCGCGCCCTGCATTGCATCTTCAACCGAGCCCCCAAGGGCGGAATACTGCTTGCCGCCAAGAGTAGTGCCTAACTCGTCCGACAGCCAAAGCGTGCCATCAGCAATCGCACTGCCTGAGCTATAATCAGTCACAAGGGCCTGCACATCAAAAGTGCTTCCTGCATACTCCTGCTCGGGCGCATACTCCATTTTCAACCTGCCAAAGCCGGTTGCAGACACGTAACCGGTTGCACTTGCAGCTTTGCTTGTGCCGTTGTAAAAATCAACAAAAAATTTCGCATAATCGGCCTTGTCTGAAAAAGTTACGTTAAAACGCAGCGTCGCCCTTGCAAGAAACTGCGACAGGTTGACCTCAACGAAGTTCTTTGCGCCTGCGCTTGCATTAATCACTTGCCTGTCAGTTACTGCAGAATAATTATGAAGATGGGCAAGGCTTGTTGAAAAGCCTGCGATTACGCGGGGAGACTGGATGTTGCGCAGCTGGTCTATCGTAACATCCGCATAGAACGGCCGGCCCATTATTCCTGAAAACTTGCTCGCATAAGTTCCATTCGCGTCTGAAAATGACAGCAAAACACAAGCAGTGCTGGAACACGACGAAGCCCCTGCAGAAACATAAAAGTCGCGGTAATCTGCAGACGGATAGCACCAATCCAATGCGGCAGAGCGGTTTGCAGAGCCAAATTCCAAATCCTGCGGCCGCCGAATAAACTCGCCATCTTTTGTTGCAGCATACCATCCGGAGAAAAACAATCGCATCTTTTCATCAGTGTATGCGCTTGGCTTTGCGAATATCCGCACGGTTACTTCCTTGGTGCCGGTTGCGTTGTCAAAGGAATAATACGCCCACTTGTAGATGCTTGCGGGATTTTCCGAATTTCTTAAATCCGCACTGCACGAACCCGACGGGGCATAGGTGTATGAAAACATCGGGCTTGGAGACTGCACGGAATCAGGAGGCACTATTGCAAAATGCTCGTAATCGTCAAGTACGCTGCGGTTTTCATTGCCAACGGTGCCAATACGCACTATGAACCCGGACTTGTAAGTCGGCGCGTTCGCAGGGAAATTGACCACAAACCTTGCATTGTAATACCCGCCGCGCTCAACCCCGAAAACAGGATTGCCCGAGCTGTCGGACAAGCCGGAATACTGCACGCGATACTCGTTGCGTAGCCTTGACGGCAATAGGCCGGGAGTGTAAGTTACATTGTCAGACGCAGAAAGAAGGAAAGGCGTTGATGCCAGGCTTTCATACCCGGTTGCGGTTACTTCAACAGTGACTTTTGCCTGGGCGAACACCGAAAGCTCGCAGGAAGTGGAATTGGATACTACTACTTTGCATGACTTTGCAGGCATGTTGACTGCTTTTGCAACAACGTACGCGTCAATGGGTTTTCCTGTGATAATGTCAGTTGGAAAGACAACAAGCACTGCCTTGGAATACGCAAACACTATGCGGGCTTTTGCAACAGACTGGCCGGCTGCACTGAACGCAGAGCTGTTTGCCGATTTTGGCGGCTTTTCAGCATATGCGTAATAGCGCATGCCAGCCTCGATATTTGAAATCGTGGCAACCCCGTCTGCGCTTGTTGATTGCACTGGATAGCCGGAAAAAATCCCGTCAAGCGTAAGGAGCGTGACTGCTGCTGCAGCTGAAGGCACAATGCCATCCGGCTCAAAGACGCTTACCTCAACTGATGCGGTATTTTGCGAATTGATTTTTCGCAGCATTATCTGCTGGGGCTCGCCAGGCTTTACGTTCCGCGCTGTTGCGGGAAAATACCCTGAAAGGAACGCGATTGCATAAAGCGGCGAGCTTGAACACAAATCAAACGCGGCAACCCCGCTGCTTGTTTGCGCAAGCTTTCTTGCCTTGAACGCATTCTTGCTTTCGTCATAAAGCGACACGGATGCAGGTATCGGATTTGACTCTTCATCAGCCACTCGCACGCTGTAAGTGCCGCATCCTGAGAGGTTTGCAATAGACTTGTTTGGGTTTGACTTGTTTTCTGATTTTGATATAAACTCAATATCTACGAGGTTTATCTCATCAAATGCAGACAGTACGTCTGAAGAATAATCATAATACTTTGCACTATCCACACCAGTTGCCTTTGCGGATACGACGTATTGCGCACCTTGGGCAACGTCAAACGACGCCTGGCCATCTATTGAATTCTTGCGGCCTAGCTCGGCTCCTGCAACAGATGAAAGCGTGATTTCACTTACGACGCTATCCAATGACGAGTTCTTTGCAGATACAATGACTTTGGACCTTTTCACAATGTTTTCCCTTGCGTTTGCAGAAAGGGTTATTGACGATGTAAGTGAGCGCGCAGGATCGATTATGCGGCCAGACACCGGGGCATAACCGGTTTTTTCCACGTCAACTGCGAAAAAGTCGCGTTTTGAAAGGGGAAGCTGCGCCGAACCTGTTGCGCCAGTTGTAAACACGCCAGTGCCAATGGCTTCGCCTGTAACGTGCCTTGCAGATATTTTTGCATTGGATAACGGCGCGTTATTTTCATCGTGCACAAAAAGTGTAAAACGAAAACCTTGCGATTCAGCAATTGACGAAAGCCGAACCTCCTGCACGGTGACGTCGTTTGAAAACGCCATGAGCGAATTGGAATAATTGTCATAGTCCGGGGCCACTATAGTTACCCATAATTCTGTTCCCAGCGGAATTTTCTCAAACGTGGCTATGCCATCATAGTTTGAAGTCCTGCTTGCCAGGATTTTTCCTTTAGCCGAGCTTTCCAAATGCAGCGTAACGTTCGCTTCGCTTACAGGACCGCCGGAATCTGAAAGTAGGCGTATGGTCACGGTTGCTGTGTTTGGAGCCAAAAGAAGCGACACGAGCCCAAAAAGCACAAGGGCTGCAACAACGCAGATAAGGAAAGCAAAAGGCATGCTTGGCACGCCACGCATCTCAATCGGCTCAACAAAATTTTCGTAAACCAAAAGCTTGCGTTCGTCTTCCAAGTAATCAAGGAACGAGTAATACTTGTCCTCAATTGAAAAATATGCAGACTTGATGCCGGAGGTTAATGATGCAATCGGGAATTGCTGCGGCTGCAATGCAACCGAACCTGCCCGTTTTCCCCCTTCCTGCTTGGCTGCTGGTTTTTCCTCAGCTGCCTGCCTTGATGCCATGAAAAATTCTAAGACTCATAACGGCGTTGGCTAATTAAAAAACACGCTTTTGCAAATAACTTCACACAAAATAAGGTGCCAAAACCCACATGCCAAGTTTCCGGATACATGCAGCTGCGGGTGCCGCAGTTTTCCTTGCTGCAAACGCATTCCTTTACGGCCAAACGCTAGGAAGCCAATCTGCGGCATTGTTTGCTGCAGCATTTCTTGGCGCAGTTTTTCCTGATGTAGACGAGCGGCACACGCGGCAATTCAAGCTAATCCTCATCATTGCATCCGCATCGGCTTTCGCAATCGGCTTCCAAGCAAAGCAGGATTTTTTGGAGCCATTTGCAGCCGGCCTTGCTGCAGCAATTGCAGTAGCGATTTTAGTATTTGCATTGAAGCCAAGGCACCGGGGGATAGTGCATACGTTAACAGCAGCAGCGGCGTTTACCGCAGCGATTTATCTTTTGCGCGGAACGGAATGCGCAGCTGCGGGGCTATTGGGCTATTTATCCCATCTTGCACTTGACAAGATCGGGTAAAGGGCACAGAATAGTATATGCACAAAGCATCCAAAAACTAGCTGCTTTCGGACCCGTCTTTTAACTTGAAGGCTATGACATAGGTATTTGGCGTGTTTTTGTTAACTCGAAAGCGCGCGTCATTGTCTATGATGCTAAAATCAAATATCCTAGAAACAGGCGGTTGTCCTTCACGAAGATCTTCAAAATCCTCAATAGCCTTGATTGCGGCTGTTACGCCGTTGTTGATTATGTTCCCTTTAGTGCAGTGAAGCACAATATCACTTACAGTAAATTTAACCTCAAAGTCAAGGTCAGAAAAATTTTTATCTGAAGCCAAATAGGCGCATGCGTCCCTGAATGAATAAACCAGGGTTTTCGGGTCAAACTCGGGCACTGAAACTCTTGAAGAAGGTGCAGTGGATGCTTTTGCGGCATTCGAATTTCCATACTGCACTATTGAAAACACCCTAAAGGCCGCGTCATTATATCGAAATATTGGATAGCGGATGGGCACTGGGAAAGACGTTGTGCCAAGCACGCTAGTGCGCACAGAATTCCCATAAGTATCAGTCACTTGAATGCGGGGAAGCGCCTTGAACACATCAGCATCATCAACGTTGACTCCAAGGTAGAAATTGCCCTCTTCGCATCCTGAAATAAGATTGCCCCCAATCTTGCACTGATAGGGATTTTTTAGTTCCGAACCATAGTTTGCGCAGTCAAAATATGGCATTGGAAGCAGCCGCTTGCACAATGTCCGGCCCGGCTCATCACCGCAGTGAAAATTGTAAACTACATCGCCTCCACCGAATGAGGAAGAAAAAGTATCGAACTTTACCGGTGAAAACGTAAGAGTTTCAAAAGTGTTTTCGCTGCGAACTTCACGCAACAGGTCAGAAAGACCGTTTAGAAAAGTTCCTTCCGAACTGTAAGCGGAACTTGTTAGCTCTTCGTGAAAAGTATCTGAAATTGAGGTGCATTTGGCGCTTCTTTCCGCACTTGTGAACTCGGAGATATCGTTCAGGTCCGCCCATGCATAGTTTGCCATGAAGTCTTCGCTGTTTTGCCGCAAGCCATCTGCAAAGAAAGCCAGCAGGTCTGAACGGTAAAGGTCAAGCATGGACACAAGACGATTGTGGTACGCATCATCGCCTATTTGGCTTATTGCGCTGGCCTCGTCCTTTGAAAGGTTGACTGCATAAATTATTGCAATCAAAAAAATAAGCGTGCCAAGAAGCGGCGCGGCTATGAACGCCCTACTATGTTGCTTTTTTTGCGCCATCGGACCGCTCATCCCAATAATACCAAACTGCGTAATACGTTGCCAAAAACACTACGATACTTGCCCTAAATAAGACATCGTGAAGGATATAGGAAGCAAGAGGGAAGGAATAGGAAAAAAAGTACAATACGATGAAAATGCGGATTGCATTGAAAAGCAGGATGAACAACGTGCCAAAAAGCACGCCGTAAACCCTGTTGCGGACAGAGCGGTCCTCGGACGCAATCACAAAACCTGCCAGCAGTGCAATCTCAATTCCCGCAGCGCAGTACTCGCCAACAGTTGCGCTAAAACCGGAAAGAAAAATCACAGGGTCAGGGAAAGTATATTCCACTACTGCGCTTTTTCCTGCGGCGTTGAGAATCAATGCAGAGGAGCCAGCTGCAAAGGACTTGAGAAAATACGCGTTGGCAAAAAGCAAGTGCCCTGCCAGTGCCACGAGGCAGAATAAACCGAGGAATTTTAAAGCTTTGAACCCAGAAGATGACTTACCAATATTTCGGTGGAACAGATGCACGGGCGTTTTTTGGTTCTTAGTGGCAACGCAAGGCGTACTTGCGTTTTGCCTGTGCTTTGAAGTGCTCCGGTTCTTTGAGGCCAAAATAATTACCTAGATTGGCTTTAGGGAATCAGGACTGATAAATACTTAGTTAAGAGCAGAGGAGTTGGAGAAAAACCATGGACAACGACAAGGAAGGCAATTCGGCTGCAAAAGTTCAAAACAGCGACGCTACCTCAGGCATCCTTGAGGAAAAAAAACTCATTGACTTTGCGGCGATTGACTCCAAATGGCAAGCAGAATGGGAAAAAGCAAAGCTTTACGAGTCCAACCCGGACGAGAAAAAGCAGAAATTCTTCATCACGTTCCCATATCCTTACGTCAACGGCGCTCCGCATGTGGGGCACACGTACTCATTCCTTCGCACTGATTCGGAGGCGCGCTACAAAAGGCACAAAGGCTACAACGTGCTCTTCCCCCAGGGGTTCCACGCAACTGGAGAGCCCATCTTTGGCACTCTTGAAAGATTGCAAAAAGGCGACCAGAACCAGATTGACACTTTCAAAAAATACGGGCTAACTGACGAGCAGATCAAAGATTTTCTCAAGGGCCCGGAGTTTGTCGCCAAGTTTTGGATGGGAAAATGGACCGAGCACCTCAAAAAAGCCGGAGCGTCCATTGACTGGCGCCGCTCTTTCATCACAACGCAGATGACTCCCACATATTCGCGCTTTATCGAATGGCAATTCAACACGCTGCGCCGCAAGGGTTATGTGGTGCAGGGAACCCACCCGGTGGTTTGGTGCAGCCACGACCAGTCGCCAACAGGAGACCACGACAGGTACAAAGGCGAAGGCGAAAGCACGCAGGAATTCTACGTAATAAAATTCACACTAGAGGACGGACGCATAATCGCGCCAGCAACGCTTAGGCCTGAAACGATTTTCGGAGTCACCTGCATGTTCCTTAATCCCGATTCGACATACTACAACGTCCGAATCGGGGCTGAAACTTGGATTCTTTCTGCGGATGCCGCAAAGAAAATCGCAGACCAAAAGCGCGATGTGAAGATTCCAAAGGAAGGGTTTTCGCCAAAGGAATTGTTCGGAAAGAAATGCAAGAACCCTGTCACAGGCACTGAAGTGGTGATTCTTCCAGCGACTTTTGTCAAGACCGACCACGGAACGGGAATTGTGATGAGCGTGCCGGCACACGCGCCAGCAGACTGGGCAACAGAAGCTGAGCTGAAGGCAAATCCAAAGATGGTGACAGAATACGGCGTTGATGCTTCTGCTCTTGAAACCCTCAAGCCGGTTGCGGTAATCAAAGTTCCAGGGTACGGCGAGTTTCCTGCAAAGGACGCGTGCGACAAGTTTGGAATCAAAAGCCAAAATGACGAGAAAAAACTTGAAGATGCAAAGCACGAAATTTACAAAAAGGAGCACTACGAGGGCACTATGCTTGCAATTTCAGGAAAGTACGAAAACATGAATGTTGACAACTGCAAGGACCAGCTTGTAAAGGACCTGCGGGCAGAGAAAAAGCTTGACTCGTTCTGGGAAATTACCGGCGAAGTAATCTGCAGGTGCATGAACAAGTGCCACGTCAAGATTCTGGAAAACCAGTGGTTCCTCAAGTTCTCGGACTTGGAATGGAAAGCGGATGTAAAGGAATGCATTGGCGAAATGCGCATGATTCCCGAAGAGGTGCGGCAGCAGTTCCTAAACTGCGTAGACTGGCTTGAGAACAAAGCGTGCGCCCGCAGGAGCGGCATGGGAACGCCTTTGCCGTGGGACCCAGAATGGAAAGTCGAGACGCTCTCGGACTCGGTCATTTACATGGCATACTACACTATTGCGCGCATCATCAACGAAAAGCACGTTGAAGCCCGCCAGCTTCCTGACGCGGTATTTGACTACATCTTCCTGGGAATTGGAGATCCGAAAGAGCTCAAGAGCATCACGTCGCTTTCAGACAAGACGATAATGGAAATGCGGCGCGAGTTCCTCTATTACTACCCGCTTGACTTGCGCAACTCCGGGGTGGACCTGGTGCAGAACCACCTGACGTACATGCTGTTCCACCACACTGCGATTTTTGGAAAGGAACACTGGCCACGTGCAATCAGCGTCAACGGCTACGTAAACGTCGAAGGAGAAAAGATGAGCAAGAGCCGCGGAAACATCATCCCCATGTCCGACCTCGTGCAAAAATACGGCGCGGACTTGGTGCGCATCAACATAGTAGCATCAAGCGAGGGGCTTTCGGATGCCGACTGGAAGACTGACGCAATCAAGTCCTACAGAAGGGCA
>JBAZHM010000002.1:0-17051 GCA_041652355.1 Candidatus Micrarchaeia archaeon
GGCGGGCTTGTTTTTTTTTCAGAACGCCCGTCTGGTCCTACTCATTATGCAACTGGTTTTGCCTTGCAATGCAAAACCCTTTTTCCTCTTTCTTGTTTTTTTCTATTTTTCTTCTTTTAGAATTGCTTTTAAAAGGGGGAAATGGTTTATCCAATAAGCAGCTGTAAGGCTGGTTGGGTGTATCGTATGTCTTGTCGTACTCGTGGTCAAGGGGCTTTTGAATACCTTCTAATGCTTGGCGGGACGGTGCTTGTCGCTGTTGTTGTCATCGTGATGGTGCAAACCTCGGCCTATGGTGCGAACAATTCACTTAACGAGTCAACCAGTGATTATTCTACTTATGTTAAGGGCACTGTAAAAGACATGCTTGGAAGCATCCGGATTACCTCTGAAACTCCGGAAGGGTGCGAATACAGCAACCCCGCGTGCCTCGATCTCAAGACCTGCGACAAGAGCATTAACAAGTGCGGAGAGCCTGCAAATGTCACTTCAAATGGCTGCGCAAACGATAACCCCTCCTGCCCAAAAGGTTTCTTCTGCAACAAACCCCGTAACGTGTGCTATCCCATTATTATATCTGTGAATGAAGGTTGCGAGTTCGGAAACCCCAAGTGCGATATTTGTACGACTTGCACTGGCGCATCCGGATCAATGACCTGCAGCACGCCAATTCCCGGCTGCCCTACAAACCCCACTCCCAAACCCAATGGCTGTGATAATCACAACCCGGATTGCCCGACTACCTATACTTGCGTGAACAACTATTGTGTAGCGCCGACTCCGACGCCAACAGTTACACCTACACAGCCTACTGCAACTGCGACGCCAACGCCTACTCCAGTTCCAAGGGCTGCGCCTTGTGGCAAGCCGGGAGATATTACTGGTGATGGTTATATTTCAGTTGAAGATTACTCCTTGGCTTATGGTTATATTGGATCGACTTCGTTGAATGCGGATCAGCTTGCTCGTGTTGATGTTGATGCGAATGGGGTTGCAGGGTTTAATGATGTGGCGGTGATTTCATCTTATTTAGAAAGAGACATTAGTACTTTTGCTGCATGTACCGTACCTACCCCAATCGTAACCCCTACCGCAATTGTAACTCCAGTTCCAACTCCGATTTGCATACCGTCTAATGGTGATTGTTCTGTTACTGGCGCGTGTTGTACTGGTCTGTCTTGTAATTTAGTTGGTGGTGATGGTAAGTGTGGTACTCCTTGTGGCGAGGTTGGTTCAACTTGCAATACCGCTAGTCCCTGTTGCAGTCAGTTCAGTTGCAGTAGCACCGGTTCGTGTGTTACGCCACCAGAAATATGTGTGTCAACTGGTTTTTCCTGCGCGTCAACGGCTTGTTGTAATGGCTTGGTTTGTGACAGTTCCACCAAGATTTGCATGACGAATTATGCGCAAGCGATTCTTTCTGGTTATGTATCGGATACTAATGGTTTTGATTTGAGTGGCGTATCAATAACCGTTAGTGGTCCTACAATTTCTACTATCTCTAAATCAACCGGAAGTAATGGTGGGTATTCATTTAGTATTCCCATGAAGGATGTGTATGCTTCTGTAGGTGTTTCTGCATCTAAAACCGGTTACACTTCTAGTTCAGTATCCATTAGTGTGTTTCCAGCTTATACTCAAACTCAAGATTTCGTGTTGTCTGACACTGAATTTGCACCTGCGATTCTGAGAACTGCCGTATGTCAGGATACGCGGTTTGGTACTTATATACATGATGTTTCTTTATCTTGTGGCGGTATTACGGCTCAGGCCCTTGAGGGTTTTTCACTGCTTTCTTTACACATTCCAATGACTGCGCAAACAAGTACTTGTTTTTTGACTGCTACACCTATCCTTTTACATTCACTAGGCGAACCATTAATTTTTGATTCCGGTATCGGTACTGTATCTCTTACTGCAGGTCAGACAACTGAGCAACTCATTGTTGGACATTATTATTTAGATGGGTCGATTCTTTTTGGAAGCGTGAAGGATTCTGCTGGTAATGGTTTGGGTGGTGTGTCCATATCTGTTGATGGATATGGCATTACTACAAATACTACTGTGTCTGCATCAAATGGTAACTATCAGTTAATAGTTCCGGGTTATTCAGATAATCCGGTTATTAGAGTCTCCGCACCAGGGTTTACTGGATCTACTGCTGTGACTGAATTGAATGAAGTGGCAGTGATTGACATATCCGATGGTAGTTTTGGTTATCCCTTATTTAAGGAAACATCACGTAGAATCAACCTTACTGGTAGTTTTGCTAATGTAATTGTTTCTGGCACGGTGAAAGATAATACTGGTGCGGGTATAGCTGGCGCTACGGTAACTATTCCATCAACTGTCTCTTCTGACTCTGTTAGTGGTCTCAGTAACAACGATGGCACGTATTCGTTGTCTGTTCCAGTGCGTGCATCGCGTGTGACGGTCATCCCTCGCGCGGAAAAGAATGGGTATACTAGTGCAAATGGACAAAGCGTCATTCTTACATCCGGAAGCCCTACAACTAATGCTAACGTTGTGCTTTTTGGCGCCGCGATTGTTTCTGGTCGTGTGGCGAATCCCGACAATGGATATAATATGAATGGTGTGATCGTGTATTGTGGTAGTAATTATGCCATCTCCAACAATCTCGGAGAGTATTCAATTTCTATCCCAATGACTGCCTCAACCGGTTCGTGTATATTGTCTGTGCAAACACCGGACTTTACGGTCACTTCTGGCGGTACTGGAAGTGTTTCTTTAACCGCATCTAGAACTACTAATGTCGCGATGATTTATGGTCGTTTTCCAAGCGTAACTGTTACTGGCAATGTGATAAATTCAGCTGGTACTAGTCTTACTACTGACTTTGCTTATTCATCCCTTTATGGTCAATCGGGTGGTTTTAATCTTCGTCAGAGTCCGTTTTCATACACTCATGTCATGAATTCTCGGGAAGACGTGCTCAACATGGTTATTTCTAAGACGGGTTCTCCAACAGTAGACAAAACCATTAATCTTGTTGCAGGGACCAACATTGATTTAGGCGATATTCCGTTAGTTTCCGTAGGATCTGCACGTATTTCTGGCACTGTGAAAAATTCTGCTGGTACTGGTATAGTCGGCGTACGTGTTTCCTGCGGCGGTAATTCTACAATGTCTACAATAACTGGTGCGTATACTTTAATCGTTCCTATGACTGCGGCAACCGGTTCGTGTACGTTGGACGCATATACGCCTGATTTTACTATCTCTTCTGGAACAGGCACAAAGATGATTAGTACAACAACGCCCATTACTGTAAATATTGTGGGGAACTACCAGGCAATGAGTTGCCCAGCAAATTGGGTTTTAGTGCATGGGGCGGAAATGAAGCTTACAAACCAGTTCTGTGTCATGAAGTATGAGGCTAAGAACGTTGGTGGCGTAGCCACGTCTCAAGCAGCAGGGACGCCATGGGTTTCCATAAGCCAAGACAATGCTAGGGCAGCATGTGCCGCTTTAGGGTCTAGTTATCACCTTATCACCGACCGCGAATGGGTGACTCTTGCTGATGAAATCTCAAATGTTCCTGCGAATTGGCAGAACAATGTTGTAGGTGGCGGCTGCCTATATGGCGGGCATATGGATACCAGCGGAAGCATATTAGCAGCAGCTGTTGATACTGATCCATATTATGGGACAGGAAATACTGCAGCGCAGTCTTTTGTGTGTCCCTTTGGTGGTTCAGGAAAAGAGCAACGGAGAACTTTCTCCCTTTATGATGGAAGCGTAATTTGGGATTTATCCGGCAATGCAAACGAAATGACATATGATCGTATACCCGGTTATCTTTTGCAACAACCCTATGCAACACCTTGTTCAGACTCTGGATATACGCAATATCCGCAGATTGGTAGTTTACAGATG
Source organism: Candidatus Micrarchaeia archaeon (assembly GCA_041652355.1). Lineage (GTDB taxonomy): Archaea > Micrarchaeota > Micrarchaeia > Norongarragalinales > CAINOH01 > CAINOH01. Next base: position 3,898 of record JBAZHM010000002.1, read on the forward strand.
TTAGAATACGCCAGACCTTCAGACCGCAGCTGGAGTGCTAGTCAGGGAGTTGGACGTATTCTACAAGGATGGTGCACTCCAACTGACAGGGTATTTTTACGCGGGCAAGTGTATCTTTCTTCCCCAATTGATTATAGTGGACTTTGGAATCTTGATGTGCGTTATACTCCAAGTGAGGCTATTAGTCCAAAGATTGGATTTAGATGTGCATATGGCGATAATCCTGTTGTAGCCGGGTAGTATCCTGAGTAGGCTAGTAGGAAAGAATTAGTCTGAACACTGTCTGAAAAGATAGGTGCTGCGGACTTATTCACAAACCAATGTCGCAACCATTAGACTGGGTTCGGATTAACTTTTATCCTACCGCCGCCTGCAATACTTAGAAGGGTAAATGTGTTTCCAGTAAATGTGCGTTTCAACGTAAGTTCCACTGTCGATATTTGGCAGTTTTTCTGTCAGTATCCTCTTTTTTTATTTTCAGTCAATTCGTTTGTTCTGGCTTCTCAATGTAGTCAAGCCATCGTGCGTCGTTTTCTTTGCCTGCATTCACCCAAAACGCAAAGCGTTAAGAGACACTTTTACCCATCAATCTCATAGGAGAAAAGCCTGTTCGCGTTTGTGCGTGCGTGTTTTCTTCAAAGGGTTTTGTTCAAAGGTTTTATTCTGTGTCTTTTCATACTCGTCGTGGCCAGGGTGCATTTGAGTATCTTCTTTTGCTTGGTGGCACTGTCCTTGTTTCAATCCTGGTTATTTTAGTCATGTCTTCGGGAACGTCTGGTGCCAACAATTCTTTCATCGAGTCAAGAAACGAGTATTCGTCGTTTGTCAAGGACGGGATTAAGAATGCGGCTGCGCCTGCTTGTTCTATTGATTCTAATTGTAAAATTGGTACTTATTGTGACCCTGTTGTGATGAAGTGCGCTACCCTTCCTGAGCATGCAAGGCGCGCTCCGTGTTATGCTGTTGGTCTTGTGGATTTCCCGAACGGTTACGGGGATGCAGACCGCAACGGGTATGTTGATGATGCTGATAGGGTCATAGTCCTGCATGAAAGTTCATATCCTGGTGGTTTAGTTCAGGACCAAATTGTTTTAGCAAACGTATACAAGCCTTCAACTTCGGGTATTACTGCTACTGATGCTTTGTTTATTGAGAATTATTTTCTCGGAAAAGTTAACACTTTTTCAGGTATTTGCACCTAGTTGTGCCCTCGAGCGAGGTTCCCAAAGTTGGGGTTTGCAATCCGACAAATAGGTGCGCGGCTTTTCATGGTCACAAAACCACCGTTGATGCAAGTCTTTAGATGCTCCAAGGGCTGGGTTGCCGGCCTGTTAGTGTTGCCAAGTTGCTTTCTTTATCCTGTGATATCAACAATACCTAAAATATACTATTTAATGAAACTTATTTATATATGAGTTTCACTATTAGTCATATATGCGTTTGTTGGGGCCTGGTGAAGTCCGTATTCTTGAGGTGCTTAGCAAGAGCGAGGAAACGAGTGTAGGTCAGATTGCGGATAAATTAGGCATTACTGCCAGTGTCGTCTCAAGGGAAGTATCCAAGCTTGAAAAGAAGCGACTGGTAATGACTTTGCGATCTAAAGTCAAATCTGTCTTTTTTTCGGATAATTCTGCTGCAATTTCATTGCAGGAACTATTTTCTGCCAATCCCCATGTTAATTTTTCAAAGGTTATTTCAAATTCCAACTTGCAGGTCCTCAGCGCGATTTGTTACCGAGATTCCGCAAGGATGGATTCGATTTCACGGGTTTGTTGTTTGCCTGTTGTCACTTGCAGGCGTTGCCTTTCAGAACTGGGTGCTATGGGCGTAGTCTGGCATCGGAATGGTGAGTATGGCATTTCTTTGCCTAAATTAAGGGATTTTGTTTGCAATTATTGCCAGTTGCTCTTTTCCTTGAAAACTGGCGGTTCCAGGCTGCGTTCAGGGGTTGTTGCGGGTCCGCAAGCTGTTTTCCGCATGAAAAAGGACGTGGTTGGTTTGGCGCCTACTGGCAGCCAGGAGTATGCACGTTTCGGAATCAACCTGATTCTGCCGGACTTGGTTGATTATTATGCTCATGCGTTCAGGAAGCCTTCGAAACCGTGTTTGGAGGAGGTTGTTGCGTATGGATTGTTTGAAAATACCGTGTTCAATAGCCCGCGGGAGTACTCGTATGCTTTGTTGGTTATTGCGAAAAATTCTAGGAAATTCAATTGGAAAAAGTTTGAGTTGGTCACTTCAGATTTGGGCATTTCACAAAAAGCGGGGGAGTGCCGCCAGTTCTTTTCAAAAGATTACAACGACAATCTGGTAAACGATTTGCCAGGCGTTGGTCCGGCTTGTCCTAGTCGTTCGGAGTTTATGGAGTTGTGCAGGCAGTATGGCGTCGATACCAAAACAATTTTCAAAAAAAGATATTGAAGCAGTTATCGAGGAAGCTTCCATCAAGGTTTCAAAGCCGTTGGAGCTTTACCTGATTGGCGGCTGTGCTATGACTTTTAGGGGTATCAAGCCTGCAACAAAAGATGCTGATGCTTTGTTCGAAGACAAGCTTGGCCGGCATCGCTTTTTCGAGGCTTTGAAAGAGGTAGGGTTCAAGGAGTTGTTTCCGGGATTGAATTATTCGGAAACAAAGGGCATGGATGTATTGGAACGGGATGGCCTTGGATTTGACCTGTTCGCTTACCGTGTTTTTGGTGGTTTATGTCTTTCCCCCTCAATGAAGAAGAGAGCGCAAAAGCATGCAGTTTATGGCAACGTCTCCGTTTTCTTGGCTTCCTTGGAAGATGTATATCTTTTCAAGGCGATAACAAACAGGAAATATCCAAGAGATTTTGAAGACCTGGTCCCGATAGCGCAAGCGGGTGTTGATTGGGATGTTGTTTATTCAGGTTACGCAGAGCAGGTCAAGGGCCGTGGGTGCGAGGAGTCTTTGTTGAACAAAATGAACTGGCTTGTGAAGGAAGGTTATTCGAATCCTTTTGGCCGAAAGGTTTTGAGGAAATTTGTTGAAAAATAATTCTTCGCGTGTATTCAATTACCTGTGTTTGTCCAAAATAGTCTGTGTCTAGTCTTAGTACTAATCGCTTGTCTGTTGAGGTTTGCAATCCGCCAATCACCGTTCATTTGTATGTCATTTAAAAACAGCTTTTCTTATTATTCGTAAGGTAACCGAACTATTTGTTTAGGTTTTGTCTTATGTCTTTCCGTGGCCAGGGTGCATTTGAGTATCTTCTTTTGCTTGGTGGCACTGTCCTTGTTTCAATCCTGGTTATTTTAGTGATGTCTTCGGGAACGTCTGGTGCCAATAATTCTTTCAATGAGTCAAGGGGCGAGTATTCGTCGTTTGTCAAGGACGGGATTAAGAATGCGGTTGCGCCTGCTTGTTCTATTGATTCTAATTGTAAAATTGGTACTTATTGTGACCCCTTAGTGATGAAGTGCGCCGACCTTCCTGAGAATGCAAGGCGCGCTCCGTGTTATGCTGTTGGTCTTGTGGATTTCCCGAACGGGTATGGGGATGTGGATAGGAATGGGTATGTTGATAAGGCTGACAGTGACATGGCTGCGAGTATTTTTTCTAATGGCATGTATGACTCAAGCTCAAACATTTTAGCAAACGTATCCGCGCCTTCAACTACGGAAATTACTGCGTTTGATGCTTCGTTAATTTATCAATATTCTGTTGGAACGAAAGCCACTTTTGCAGATGTTTGCCCCTAAATCGTAACGTCGAATCCCTTTGCAATCACACGGTCTTTGAACGGTGAGCTATTTTTCATTCCCGGATAATTTTTGCAGGACGCAGGTTCACATAAAGGTCAAGTTCCTGCCGGGCACGCAATATTGCCTCGTGTTCAAATCTTTGGTTCACTGGTAGCATAGAATTGCCGCAAAAATACGGGCAAACTCATTTGGAAGTAATTTGCCTCGCCCACTCGTAAATCCGTCCCGCCTGCAATGTCATCGTGAGCGCCTGTTTTTGTGAGAGTGTTTCTGCGCTGTATTCTACCCTGCTTTTGACTGAAAGGACTTGTGCTATTTGCTTGGATTTTTCGTCAGCATCCGGCAGTGATATCCTTTGCACTAGTCTTGCCAGGTCGTCATGCCGTATGCTTGCGGAACGCTCTCCAAGAAAGTAGGTTGTAACCGCATCGCACGACGATATTGTGCAGTGGACTGCGCTTGAGCAAGCCTGGACCCAATTTCCCCTGGACTTGGCGTCAATCATTCCGTTGTAAAAGCTCGTTGCCTTATCCAGGAAAGCAGTGTATTGGTGCTTTTCGATTTTTATTGTGCGAAATTCTGCCACTAAAACGGTTCACCTGTGATATATGGTGAAGCCATCCTTTTCAATTTCCCTTTGCAACTCCGCGTTTCTTTTACTTAGCACGTCTGTTGTAGAATAGATTATTGGCGTGATTGATGTTCCGACGCTTGGAAGAAGATGCACTGAAACGTCGAGCAGGGATTGCAGGATCATATTTGACTTTCGCCCGTCATCGATTTCTACAAAAATGTCAATGTCGCTGTCAGGGCGCTCGTCTCCTCTTGCGATGGAACCAAAAAGGACTATCCGTACTATGTGCGAAAGCCCGTTTGCCTTCCTGATTTCTTCCAGCAGCCTCTTGCAGAGGTATTTTTTCGGGCTTGCAAGCGCCTTGAGATGCTCTGCGAACAGGTGCCTATCGTTGAATTTCCATATTTCCGCCTTTCCTATGCGTTCGCAAATAACCACGTCCTGCGTTTCAAGCTCATGAAGCGCCCGGCACGCCTGCGGCTGTGAAAACCCGGTTTCCCGTGCAAGCGCCCTTCCAGTCCATTTCTTTCCGGGGAACGCGGCTATTATTTCAAGCAGCCCTGCTTTGACTTTCGACCCTGCAAAGAGGCTCAGCCCTCCAGTATATTGCATGTTTTCAACCGCAAATTATGATAATATAACTTATCAGATGATAGATTAATTAATCATATGCATTTCTGCCTTTTTTATCCATAGCCGCATCTTGGCAGCTTTTACCTTTGGCCAAAAGGAACCTTTCGGGAAATCCCTAACAATCCCAAACCCGTTTATAACCCCCTCTGGCTACAACTGGTTAAGTGATGTTTTATGGCAACAAAGCAAAATGGTGTTTTAGTGTTTGCAGCGCTCTTTGCTGCAACGTTAGTCATTGCGGGCTGCTTGCAGCCGTACCTTGATTCTGGAAAGAATGCGAGTGCAAACCAATCCGAAGCGTCTTCTCTTGTAAAGTTCAGCAGCTGGAACGAAGTTTCGGACTTTTTGAAAAGCGCAAGCTCGGGTTATCCATCGTACGGGCTGATGCGTACAACCGGTGTTTTTGACATGGTGACTACGATGAGTTCGAGCAATTCCATTGCCTCCGCACCAAGCGCGGAAAAAAGTTCGGTTTCAGGCCAAGGTTCTGCTGATTATTCCTCCACAAACGTGCAGGTTGCTGGCGTTGACGAGGCTGACATAATCAAAAACGACGGAAAGTACCTCTACGTTGCAAGCGCAGGAAATTCGTATTATGGTTATTACCGCTATGGCGATTCAAGCCAGCAGAATGGCACAGTTCGCATAATCGAAGCGTACCCCGCCAACTTGATGCGCATAGTTTCAACAGTCCAAGTCAACGGCACTGTTGGAGAAATTTTTGTAAACGGCAACAAGCTTGTGGTATTCGGCTCCAAAACCGTTCCCGTTGACGTTGAAACAGTTGCAAAAGATGACAGCATCAAGCCAGATGTGCAGGCAGGGTCGTCCGCTTCAAAGATTGCCGGAGTTTCACTATACTACCCCTATCAGCGTTATTCCTACCGCGCGTTTGTCAAAGTCTACGACATTGCAGACAAGGCAAACCCCGTTGAGCTTAAGGACTTCTCGCTTGAAGGAAGCTATGTTACTTCGCGCATGATTGGAAGCAAAGTTTACGCACTCATCAACCAGCAGGCAAGCTATGACCATCCGATACCGCTCTACTATGAGAACGGCGTCAAGCGCGAGGTGTCGCTTTCGTCAATTTCTTATGTCGACTGCCCTGACACTTGGTACCAGTATGGCTTTTTCCTTACGCTTGACTTGGATTCGGTCTCAAAGGAAGTGTCAAAGAGCGTGGTGCTTTTGGGAGGCTCGCAGAACGTATACGTCTCGTCATCGAACGCTTACGTTACCTCAACTGAATATGCGTACTCTCCGACTTGGGACTATTATTACCCGTTCATTGCGCCTCTTGCATCCGAGCTGCAGCAAAACATAACCGCAATTGATTCGCAAAATATTTCTGCTTGGAGAAAAGACAAGCTCAAGTTTTCAGCGTATTACAGCTGGCTTTACAACCAGACGCAGTCCGTCCAGGATTCGCTGTCAACCAAGCTTCGCACAACCGCAGCAGATGCCGTGTCGTCTCAGTTTATGCCCCGCTTTGACACCGAACGCACTTCGATACACCGCTTTTCGCTTGGCCCGATTGTGGAGTACCAAGCGTCCGGCTCGGTTCCGGGGCACGCGCTCAACCAGTTCTCGCTTGACGAGTCCGATGGCTACTTCCGCATCGCAACAACAAGCGGGCGCGTGACCATGTCGGGCGGCAACACTTCAAACGACATTTACGTGCTTGCGCAAAACCTATCTGTAGTAGGCAGCCTGAAAGGCCTGGCGCCCGGAGAGAGCATCTACTCCGCCCGCTTTTTGGGCAGCCGCGCCTACTTGGTCACGTTCAAGAAAGTTGACCCGCTCTTTGTAATCGACCTTTCCACTCCAACAGAGCCCAAGGTTTTGGGAAAACTCAAGATTCCGGGGTACTCCGACTACCTGCACCCGTACGACGAGACGCACCTGATTGGAATCGGCAAGGATGCAATCCCCTCGGAGGAAGGCGACTTTTCGTGGTACCAAGGGGTGAAGCTCTCGCTGTTTGACGTGTCGGATGTTGCAAACCCGCGCGAGGTTGCAAGCTACAAGATTGGCGACCGCGGAACAGAATCTGCAGCGCTTTCAGACCACAAGGCGTTCCTGTTCTCAAAGGAAAAGAACCTGCTTGTGATACCCATCACGCTGGCCGAGCTGAACGCTTCAAAGTATGCCGGAGTTGAGCAATTCCAATACGGCGACTACACTTTTCAGGGCGCGTACGTATTCAACCTGACTGTGGAATCAGGCTTTGCGCTTAAAGGAAGGGTTTCCCACGCAGGCGAGTCGGACTTGGTCAAGTATGGCTATTACTTCCCCTCGTGCACCAACGTGGTAAGAAGCGCCTACATTGGGGAAACGCTTTACACGATTTCAGAATCTAATGTGCTTGCAAACGACCTTTCAACAATGCAAAGCTCCGCAAGCCTTACGCTGGATGAGTGCAAAGAGCAAAATTACGGGTACGTCGAGTAAACCGCGTGTGGCATTCGGGCCCTAGTAGGTAGTCCGTCAATTAAGTTTAAAAACTATAAGCGCGTCATATCATTATGTCGCGTCCCCCCGTTGCAATAATCTTGTCCAATCAAGAACGCAAATTACTTCAGGAAAACATTCGACCCAGCGTTCAATACCGATTTGTCCAACGGTCACGGATTATACTTTACGCGGCCAAAGGACTTTCCAACAACGAAATCGCTGAACGAGTCGGCTTGTCGTTCGTATCGGTATGCCAGTGGCGTAATCGATACGCTAAACACGGCATCGTCGGTTTGAAAGATCAATCCGGTCGCGGAAGAAAACGCCGTTTGTCACACGATCAGATTCTCAAGATTGCCGAAGTTGCGTGTCAAACGCCTGATAATGCAACGCATTGGAGCGTTCGTCGTCTTGCAAAACGATTGAGATTCGTCAAGAAAAGCCGATTGCAGAAAATCTTGAAAGGGTTCGACCTCAAACCACACCAACATCAAATGTGGTGTTTCAGCAATGATCCCGATTACGAAAAAAAGAAAGCGGACGTTGTGGGTTTGTATTTGAATCCGCCAAAAAACGCGTTCGTTGTATGTATTGACGAAAAACCAGTCATTCAAGCGCTTTCCAGACGCGTTGAAAAAATGACGTTCGGAAAACCGGAACGACGTTCACACGAATACGTGCGAAACGGTACGGTGGATTTGTTCGGAGCTTTCCGAGTGAATGATGGTAAAGTGATTGGCGCAATTGAAAAGCGCCACACGCGGTTTGAGTTTCTGAAGTTTTTGAAAACGGTTTACCGTTCGTGGGGTCAGCACGGAAAAGTCTTGCATATCGTGACGGATAATTTCAGTACGCGCGATACGCAGGAAGTACAGGCGTGGCTTTCAAAACATCGGAACGTTCATTTTCATTTTACGCCGACGCATGCGTCATGGTTGAACCAGATAGAAATGTGGTTTTCGATTATTGAACGACAAATTTTAAATCGGGGGAATTTTGACGGAACAGCAAAATTGGGCTTGAAGATATTGGAATACATCAAGAAGTACAACAAAAATTCGAAACCATTTGCTTGGAGTTACGGTCAACCACTCAAAATATAATTAAAGTTATTTAGCGGACTGTCTACTAGTTGAGTACGGCGAGCAATTTATTCGTCGTCTTCTTCGTTTTCTTTTTCCGGCTTATTGGCAGCTTCCGCCAGGCCGTTTGCAGCAGCATCGAAGAGTTCGCCAATCAGCTTTGCTGCCTTTCCTTTCTTGTCGTTTTCCTGCTCGTATTCAGTCACGTGCAGGAATGCAAGACGGTCTCCAAGGTTCGCAAAGCAAGCGGAGATTTTTGCCGCGTCAAGTTTGGCGCCAAGCCCGCGTTCGTTCATTTCGTTTCCTGCAAACTGGGCGTAGTCGCGGATTTCCTTTGTTTTTTCCTCATCCACTTTTATCCTGTTCTTCTTTGCAAAAGCACGGCGCTCTTTTACGAACTTTTCAAGCTGTTCGCCGAACAATTCGCCGTACTGCACTGCGCCTATTTTTTCAAACACATCCAAGTCCACGTCAATCCCGACGCGGTTTTGCGGGTTGCACAAGGCTAGCGCTTTTTGCAATCCCTCGGCAAAGCTTCCTATCTCATCTGCCGGGATGACTTGCACTTGCGCCCCGATTTCATCAAAAGTGCCGTATTCCCTCCAGCCTTTTGCATACTCTTGGTTGAATTCCGCAACCTTGCGGCTGTGTTCGTGCAAAATCAATTCTTCGCTTGCACGCGTTCCCACAAAAATTATCTTTTCTATGAACTCCTTCTCATCAAGAATGCGAAGCACATTGGCCTTGGTAAGGTCGCAGTCCTGGTTTTGCGGATAGATGTCCATGTGCGCGTCAAACACTATCATCGAAAGGCCAACCGGGTCTTCCTGCGCAAAGGCGGCAATCTCGTGCCTGATTGCAATGGGGTAGGTTACTGCGTGGTCGTTTGAGACAAAGAATTTTCCAGCAGGAAGGTAGTCAAGCACAATTTCTTTTGTGTTCACGCAGTCTGGGCTTCGCGTTCCTTCAATAGTGCTTCCAAACTCATCTGGTTTTTTTACCGGAAGCTTCGCTCCCTTCTCTGCGACGTCGTACCAGTCCTCTCCGCCGTCTGTTAAATATATTGGTAAAATGTCGTGCAAGATTGTCAACTCCTTTGGTGTCGTGTTTTAAGCCATATTGCCGGTTGGCTGGGTATTTTTATAAAATTCATTCAAGTCAACATATGAAAATGTTAAGGGCGCAAGGAAATTTAAGCTTGAAAAACAGGCTTGTGCCCATCCAGCACGGCAAGCAAAACCTCTGGGATTTGCTTGGCTTGGCAAAGACTTTTGCAATTCTGCCAATGCATGAGGTTTTTTGCCAGTTGGGAATAAAAACGCGCATTCTTAGAATACTTTGGTGCTTTTAATGCAAACAAAAACCCCCATAGACCTTTTCCACGACCACGTCATTGGAGTGGACCAGATTCTAAGCCGCAATGAAAAGCCGCTTCTTTCGCACATGACTCGCCTGGACGAGCTTGAAAAGCAGGCGTTCAATGAGGCAAAGGCCCTGATTGCGGAGATTCCGCTTGGAGAGCGCAGGCGGGCTTCAGGAAATAAGGTAAGTGACATGCTGCACAATCTTCCGCCCCACGCAGTAAGCCAGGGCGTGCGTTTGCGAATTCTCAAGTACGTAGATGCCGTATCCTCAATGTCAATGCTAAAGAAAGACTATGAGCAACGCTTCTCCAACACCGGTGTAAAGGTGACCAAGTACGTGTTTTCAAAAAACAAGCTCGAAAAAGGCCAGACTCCCGAAGATTACGTCCAGCAGCTGGCGCAAGACCCGGAATTTGCAGGCGTGCTTTCGGATTCCATGCACAAAAAAAAGTTCTCCGGCGCAAAAACCGCAAAGCAGGCAATGGCGCTGCTTCAAAACCCAAAGTTCATTGTGCGCATGCAGGCAATCCGGAACCTGCGCGATCTTGAAGAGCCCGCAACCATTCCCCTCCTGTCAATTGCAATCCATGATGAGGATGCTGACGTGCGGCGCGAGGCCGTGGATGCTTTAGGTTCCCTTCGCCACCCTGCTGCAATTTCTCCGCTTGGGGTTGCTGCCAAGGACAAGGACGCAGATGTGGCTTGCGCTGCTGTAAAGGCACTTAGCCAGATACCCTGCGCAGACACTAAAAGCCACCTGCTCCTTGCGATACTGCACAAAAATCCCGGCATTCGCCTAGAGGCGCAAAAGGCCCTGTTTGAGGGGAAGAATGCGAAGGCCAAATAGTTTTTGGTGCTTTTTCAATGGTTCGAAATACTCCCATAGACTTGTTTTCGCACCACTTGGACGAACTTGACTGTTTGCTTTCAAGCAAAAAATACCCGTGCCGGTTCACATGGAGCGGCTTGCAGAGCTTGCCAAAGATGCGCATGCCCAGTCCGTCTCAATATCCTTTCATTGATAAAAACCGTTCCCCTTGAAGTGATGCGGGCTGCGGCAAGAATCCCAAAAAAAGCGGATTCGCTTTACGCATTGGCAGATGCTGCAACGGACGCAGTTTCAAAATCACAGCTTCAAAAGTATGGCCAGGCGCTGGAGCAGGAAAAACTTATCCGGGTGGAATACCAGCGCCGCAGCACTGAAAGTTCACCCGCCCTTGCCGCAGCATCAATCGGGTATCCGTCAAAAGTTGTGCAGCTTGGAGCAGCTGCAATTCACCCCGACCCGCAAGTTGCGCTGAAAGCCCTTATAAAAATCAAGATTGGCGAATCCACTGCACAGCTTGCCAAAGCAGTGATGCACAACGACACTTCGGTGCGGGCCGCAGCGATTGACGAGCTGCTGAAAAGAAAGCAGATTTAGGTTTTTGCCTTGTGTGCTCTAAACCTGTTTCCAGGTTGAGCGGAAAAGGGTTTAAACCAGCTTTACTTTTGGGAGGTTCCTTTTGTTTGCACTGCGTTGCAGCCGCGCCTTATGCAAGGGCTGCTGCCAATGGCTTTGCCTTTTCTTCGTCCTGCCTTGCCGGGCCTTTAGTTTCCACGTAGGAAAGCCAGCGGCCAAAGCGTGAGTCCTTTCCGCGGGCCACGTCAAAGAACCTCTCCTTGGCCGCTTGGTGAGCGGACCTCTTGTGCCGCTTCCTATTGCAATGCCGTCTATTTTGGTCACCGGCGTATCTCCACCATTACTGAAGGAAAATTTAACTTCCGGCGAGGCTGCGATAAATGTGCGGCTGTGATTTTCTTCCCTTTTTTTCTAAACCATTTCCAGAAGCTCGTCTACTTTGAAAACCCTTATTGTGCTTTGCCTTTCAAAGTGCCTGTCGAACGACCAGATTCCTTCCGAGTTTGTCGCAAGGCAGGTCGCGACAAATACCGAGTCCATAATGTCAATATTGCCCATTATTTCATCCGCTTCAACTTTACGCGCCTTGAACGTTTCAACGGGAACCAGCTCCACGTTTTCAAGCACCAACCCGAGGATGCTTTCAAACTCCTCTTTCGTGTAGCCTGCCTTTTGCATTATTTCATTTTCGTATTTGCGTATCTCCGCCACCCCGTTTTCCGGCATGTTGAAACGGATGTTGTCTGACTGCAGTATCCTGCGGGCAGTTGAGTCGCGGAGTATTGCGGCGAATATCACGTTGGTGTCAACGGTAATCCTCATTCATCAAGCGCCCTTCTCATCCCCGCCTTGATTTTTTCGTTTATCTCCTCGACGTCCTTCATGGTGAGCTTGCTTTTCGATGCGATTTTGTCCATCATCTCAAGCTTCTCCACCTTTCCGGCTATTGCTACCCGTGCGACTTCGCTCCACCTGATTTCCTTGTGGCGCGACATCGCCTTGAACAGCTCGTCGGATACTGACAGGGTTACGTTCGGCATTTCAACCACCTATGTGAATACTGTGTAATCACATATTTAACTGGCTTGCCTTTCGTATGGCTTTTGCCGCATTTGCGTCTTAAGCGTTGGCTGGCGCGGCTTCCGGTGAAAAATCAACTTTTAGTTAACGGAAATGCGGTCCCGAAAAAACCATATTCCCCTCTAAGCCTAGTCCTTTTTGGTGTTTATTGTGATTAAGAAAAGAGCGTCCCAGTCATCCTCTTGTCTCAAGCGGATTAACGCTTTGCTTGAGAAAAGTACGCTTACTGAAAAGGATGCGCTGGAACTGGGCAGAAAAATCAACGCCTCGATAACGAAAAGGCACGCCGAAAAGGACCAGAGCGGGATACTGAAACTTGCGGGTGCTTGCGCGGACGAGGCAAAGGATTTGGAGCGGTGGAAGAAGGAGATTTACCGCAATCGCAAAAAGCAGAAGCTCCGCACTTTCAAGTTGAGGGTTGACAAGATTACCTCGGCATTCGAAAAGGAGGCCAAGCGGAAGGGGATTACCAAGAAGGACCTCCTGGACGAGCTTGAGTCGGTGCAGGGGCTCACGGACAACGAGGTTTTCGACAAGGTCACAGGGAAACTCGTTGCACAGGTCGAGTCAGGGAAGATGAAGTCAAGAAAGTTCAAGACAAGCGAACTGTATTGAGAAACGGATGGAGTTCGAGTCCACTCTCGCGTTTGACCGGGGTGTGTCGCTTCTGTGTTTCCTTATAACTCGTGAATCGTTTTTTATTTCCTTCCCGCCAATTATCTGTTGTGGGTAAGTCCGCGGAGTCGAGTGCACCGGATGGTGCACATATGCATGTCTTCGCGGGGCCACTTCGTTTTTTATCTCCATAGCTCTTCCCTTCCCCTATTGGCAATCTTGTT
>JBAZHM010000002.1:17061-27883 GCA_041652355.1 Candidatus Micrarchaeia archaeon
TTTTTCATTTTTTCAGTTCTGCAAACGCCTTGTCAATTTGCTTGGTCGAAAATTTCATCTTTCGCAGCTCTTCTCTTGCCTGTTCGAAGGTCTTTCCTTGGGCGAGCCTCATGTCAAGTGCATCGCGCACCAGGTTTTCCTTGTTCCTTTTTTCAAGTTCTCTCAGAATGGGTATGTTGTAGCCGCGTGCTGCAATCTCCCGCAGCTTGTCCAACAGCGCGCCTTCGAAGGCGACTTTCCTACGCTGGCTTTTACACTCTTCCAGCACTACCTGCCAGTCGGCGCCGCTTTCGATTATCATTATCATGTCGTCGATGTCCTTCTGCCGCTGGGTGATCCCCTTGAACAGCAGGATGTCCTCCTTGCTTGCAAGAAAAAGCGTCAATTGTGCGTAGTTGACTTTTTGTGTTGCCCTTTCCTGCATCGTCTTTGAAAGCACCAGGTTGCCGCAGACTTTTTGCAGGAACACGTCAACCCTCATACCGTCTTTGTTCTCGTAGATACCTTCAGTCTTCAAGTCCTCGTAATCTTCCGTAAGCCTCGACTGTTTTTTGTAACCTGCCTTTGCAAGAGCTGCTATGAACGCATCAAGGTTGGCGTTGTCCGAAAACACCAAGTCCACGTCCTTGGTGGCGCGCTTGAGGCTTTGTATGCTCATCGCGCACCCGCCGATCATGTATCCTGTTACTGGCTTTTCGACGTGTCCGGATATGATTTCAAGCTGTGCCTGCAGGTAATCCGCCGGATAGAGCTTTTGGTTTGTCATTTGGATATTCACATCTGTTTTTGTGAATACTCGATTCCTTTTGTCATTAAAAGGGCTTTTTCAAGCTCGTTTCCGGTGAGATATTTTTGGGCGAACTTCTGCAGCCTAAGCCTGCTGATGGTCTTGTTTGCGCTGATTGCTAATGCGGCGTAGTCGGCGTACTTTTGTCTTGGGTGCTCTTTTTCCAACAATAGTGCCATCGCTACCTGCTCTTCCGCAGACGGCTTTGGCAGTGCGTTCTTTCCGATGCTTGCGACCCAATAGTCGGGGCCCGGCATTATCCTTGCGCCAAGCCTTTCAAGCGTTGGCATCCCTGCTTCCTGGAATTGCCTCCCGGGGCTTTCCCTTGACTTTATGAAAACCTGGTTGCAGAATGCGAATGCGTGCGTTGCCTTGGATTTACGGGCGATGCTGTCGCAGATGTAATCCTGGAAGGAGCGGGCGAAGTCTTCTACCAGCTGCTCGCCGACTTTGTATTTTCCTTCCTTTGCAAGAAGCCATCCCAATTCGTTCATCGGGTTCATCCTTCTTTTCGCGTTCTGGCCCGAAAAGCCGGTCCAAGTTATTACGTCCTTGATTGAAACCGGCTTGTTTTCTGCGTTTGCGCGGTACAGGTCGCCGATTACTACGATTATTTCCAGGCTGTCGCCTGCCAAAAGCTGGATTGTCTTCAGGTCGTGCTTTTGGGCAAGGAAAAACAGCCTTGATGCGTGGCGGGCGTTGGAGGCGCTGATTTTTTCGTTCCGTTTTGCCGCACCCACAAGCCCCTTTGCCGCAAGCGACGAAACCGTTGCGGATGCGTTCGGCTCTTTCCAGTCAAGCTTTTCCGCAAGCTCTGAAAGAGTCATCGATGCCCTTGCAAGCTGCCAGAATGCCGCAAGCTCGCTTGGCGAAAGCCGGAGGCGAAGCTGCGAAGCCGATTCCATAAAATATGTATTAATCTATGAATTATTAATGTTTTTCATATATTCAGACCAGTTAAATATGGATTATTTTGTTCAAACCGTATATTTTTGTGGATACCACAAAGAAGTGATTTCTCGGCCTTCGAAGCTTTTGCGCGTTAAACTGTTTTTGGTGTTCCTAAACAATGTATAAGAAATTGTATTTTTCAACTAAAAGTCGACAAAATCGCCTTTTTTGTAATAAATTAAGGTTAGTTTGCCTTAGAAAATTAAAAACAAGCAAAGAATCGCCAGTTTTGACTCTTATTTTTAAGAAATTATTACTTCCTTGTTTGGCAACCCTATGTTCAGCGCAAAGTTCGTCACGTTTCCCTCCAGATTATAAACCAGTTTGCCGCAAACCATCCTATCCAATTTTGATTACGGTGCTTTGAGGTGTACGGAAGGGCTTTCTTTATTGCAGGCGTTGCCCAGTCGTACTTCTAGTCTTGCACGCGTCCCGAATCTTCTGATTGTGTTTTCCAAATTCCTTAGCCTTAGCTTATTTTCAAGGCGTGCAATGCGCCAAGAGTCTTTTTACAAAGGAGAGTGTGAACCATGCAAAACCAGCCAGTGAATTTTTCAAAGAACTTCTGCGACGACATCTTAGTGCTTGACACTACGCTGCGAGACGGCGACCAGGCTCCGGGCACGCACCTTACGCCAGAAAAGAAGCTCTGGCTTGCACGCAAGCTTGACGAGGCCGGAGTGGACGTGATAGAGGCCGGCAACGCGGCAGTAAGTGCGGGCGAAAAGCAGGCTTTGAAGGCAATAGCAAGCGCGCATCTTAATGCCCAGGTACTTTCCTTTGCGCGAGTCGTTCCTGCTGACATCGACGCTGCTGCGCAATGCGGGGTTGACGGCGTGCACCTGGTGTTTCCATCCTCCGCACTCCACATAGAGCAGAAGCTGCGAAAAACCGCCGACGAGGCTCTTGGGCTGATAGTTGATTGCGTGCGCCAGGCAAAGTCCCTTGGCCTTGTAGTTGAGCTTTCCGCAGAGGACGGCAGCAGGGCTCAACCCGAATTCCTCAAGAAGGTCTTTCTGGCTGGAGCGCAAGCTGGAGCTGTCGGTCCTTGCAAGAAACCTCTCCGGGTTTGCCCTTGCCTGCAACAAGCCGCTTGTTGGCGAGAACGCCTTCTCCCACGAGTCCGGCATCCACGTCGACGGCCTTCTGAAGGACACGGCCACCTACGAGGCAATTTCGCCAACTTTGGTTGGCCGCAAGCGCAAGATACTCCTAGGCAAGCTTTCCGGCCGCAAGGCAGTTGCGCTCAAGCTCGACGAGTTCGGCTTTGCCTGCGACCCTGCTGTGCTTGAGAAGGTGTTTTTGCAAGTCAAGGCGCTTGGCGACTTGGGAAAACCGGTAACTGACGCGGACTTGTTTGCGATTTACCAATCCGTTTCCGGTGTTGGCCACTCGACTGTGTTTTTGGAAGAGCTTACTGCCTCGACTGGGAATAATGTCAAGCCTTCTGCGCATGTTTGCTTGCGGCTTTCCGAGAACGGTTCGGATGAGGTCCGCTGTGCAAATGGCGAAGGCGACGGTCCTGTTGACGCGGTCTTGAACGCAGTCTACAAAGCCTTGGGAAAAGCTGACATCTCCCTTACCGAGTACCACGTGGACGCTGTTACCGGCGGGTGGGATGCGATGATAACTGTGAGCATAAGGATGCGGCGGGGAGAAAAAGAAATTTATTCGGGCGCTGCTGGGACTGACATCGTGTTGACAAGTGCGGAGGCCGCGATAAAGGCGATAAATGCGCTGTTGTGATTTTTCCTTTTTTGCTTTTAAATTGTGGATTGTTTTTTATTTCCTTCTTTGCCAAATACTTGTTGTGGGTAAGTCCGCGGAGTCGAGTGCACCGTAAGGCGCACATATGCATGTCTTCGCGGGGCCACTTGCTTTTTCTTTTCATTTCCACAGCTCTTCGTTTTCCCTGTTGGCAATCTTTCCCGCGATGATTTCGTAGTACGACTTGTCGTTGTGCGAGAACTTGCGATTCACCGCCCACGCGACAAAATCCACCGCCTGAAGCTGCGGGCAGTTCTGCGATTCGAGGTGCTCGACCTGCACGCGCATCCCGCGGTACGACAGCTCCCTTGCGATGTACTCGTTGAAGTCCTCGCGCAGGAGTCGGTTGTTGTACTTCTTGTCCATCACCAGCCGTATCTCGCCCTTTGCCCTTATTTGCTGGCATAAAATCCTGCAAAGCCAGTTGTAAAGCCGGTTGGGGTTTCCCAAAAGTTCCGGCAGGACCTTCTTCTTGTCAACGGCCAGCGAGTAAATGGCGCAGTCCAGCCCAGCCACCCTTTCAAGGACCGCCCTCCTGACTTCCGGTGGCGTCACGTTCGCCTTCATCTCGGAGACCTCCACCAGCTTCTTTTTCAGCTTGCGGGTCCTCACGCGCTTGATCACCCGCCCAAGCTCGCGGTCGTTTTGGACCTGCACTGCCACGACCACGAAGTATGCCGTTCCAAGCGCGCCCAAGTCCCCGCTCTCATCAACGTAAACGAACCAGTCAATCATTTTCTTTCCACTCGGTGCGGCGAAACGCCTTTGCTAGAAATTCCTGCAAATTTCCGGTCTTAAGCATGCGCGGGCGTTCCTTCCGGTGAAAATCAACTTTTAGTTAACGGAAATGCGGTCCAGAAAAAACCATATCTTCGTGCTTGATTTTCTCTATGCTGGGAAAAATGCAACCTTTCAATCAGGTGGACCGGAAATTCATGAAATAGTATTAAAAGTATTAATTTTCATACTATTTCAGGTGGTTTCGATGGAACACGCAATCCTTTCAGTCCCTTTGCCCGTTGACGTAAAGTCCAAGATGGACAAGCGCCGTGACATCCGTTGGGTGGAAGTGGCGCGCCAGGCGATCCTGGAGCGTCTTTCTCTCCTTGAACGCATGGACGCGATGCTTTCGCAAAGCGACTTTTCGGAACAGGATGCAATTGCCCTCGGCCGTTCAATCAACAAGAAAATCTGGGAAAAAAGCGGCAAACAGAAGTGACACGAACATGCGGCTGGTCGTTGACGCCAACATCCTCCTTTCCGGAATCATCCGCGACTCGACGACACGAATACTCATCCTGGACGGCCGGCTTGAGCTTTTCGCGCCCCATCATTTGCTCTTTGAAGTCGAACGGAACGTGCTTTCCAACCCGGACATCCATGCAAAGACGCACCACGACCCGAAGGAGCTGCATTCGATTTACCTTTCCCTGCTGAAGTTCATCAGGACTTTTCCCTTGTCCGAGAAGGATTCCTTGGAATATGAAAAACAGATGGCGGTTGCGCTTACGCTTGCGCCCCACCCCGAGGACGCGCCCTACCTTGCAGCTGCCCTGTCGCTTGGCTGCGCCGTCTGGTCGAACGACTCCGGAATGGCAAGGCAGGAAAAAGTGCGGGTTGTTACGACTAAGGAACTGGTCGGACTCATCAGATGATTTTCTTTTGCATAGTTTTCCACGGCTTGCTTTCAGCGGAAATCCCGTCCCGTCAATCCCTTATGCTTCCCAATCCCCAAAGCCTCTTGATTCGCACGGAGGTGCTTTGGAAAATGATTTTCGTAAGCAAAGACGAGTTCGGCGTGCCGGCGTGGAAGAAGGTTTTGGACGGTTCCAAGACCGCTACCCGTCGGTTGAAACCTTTGATGGTTGGGACTGATTTTGCGGTCCAACCTGGGAGGGGCAAGAAGGCGGTATGCCGGGCAGTAGTCACGACTTGCGTGACTCACGGAGAATGGTATGCAATGGAAGTTGCGCCTCTTGAAGAGATGGCATCGGAAGGAACGGCGGCAAAAGAAACGGCGATGCTTTCCGAGGCAAAACAAGAAGGCTTTGAGTCCGTCGAAGGCTGGCTTGCGTGGTACCCGGCGCACGGAATCGACATAAACAAGACTTACAGGATTGGGTTTCAAACAAAAAGTTGAACTAAAATATAGCTCGAAATTATCCTTGTCGAACCGGCCAATAATCTTGAAAGATTATGGTCCGGCGTTCACGTTATTGCGTCTGCGGCAGGGAATTGGAACTTGCTTATTCTGAGGAGCTAAAGCACTTGTTCTGGAATTGTTTTTCCTGCTTTCCGCAACACTTGCGGATTACTCCGACTGTTTAGTTTTGCTTTCAATCCTTGACCTAAAGTAATCCTCAGTGTCCTTGTCCATGAAATAGACGTAGCAACCCTTCATTCCCCTAGTAAGCAGGACGCGGTAGGCGTTCTTTATGTATTTTGCGAATTCGCCTTTCGCCCTCTTCACCGTCGAGTCCGCCGAGTTTTCAGGTTTCCCGACGAATTCGCCGGTTGTCTTGTCGTATACTATGTCTTTTCCGACAATGACGCCGACATATTCAAACTCGAAACCCTGTATGGTGTAGATGCTCCCACACTGGTTTACGCCATTGGGGTCAAACGCCCAATACTTGGCATAAGGTATTCCTGGTGCCAGTTTCTTTGCATCATTCTTGGCTTCCCAAGTAATCTTGAAATCGCCTATGACTACGTCCTCGTTGAGCGTGCCGTCGGGGTTTGCGTCGCTCCATTTCCAGCAAAAGCCCGCGACAAGCCTTGCCGAGTTGGGCTTTTGCGCGTTCTTTTTCTTGACTTCCTCGAACATCTCGGCCGGATTGCTGAAAATCTTGAATTCCATCTTGTCCTCTTTCGTAAGCATCCGGTTTGCAGTATCCCGTATTCCAAGCGTGTTGTCCAACCAGCTGAGGTAACCATCCGAACCCGAACACCGAAACTGGGTTTTCAATTCGAACTCATAAATCTTGGCACCGAATTTTTCAGCTGTGCTATGGATAAGTTCGGTGCTTCCAATTTCTTCGGGTCGAACCACTTGGTAATCATCAATGAAGAATATTCCGACCTTGGCAACCCTCAGCAGTTGTTCAATCTGCGGCAAGTCCGACCTCTTGGCAGACGGCGTGTACATATTGTTGCTGTTCTTCCTGATGCGATGCGCCTCATCGCAGATTAATACGCTAATCTGGTTCTCACCGTAATCCGCAGGCAGGAAGCTGTTGAAATACTTGAACAGCGTTGCCGCCCGCGTTCCGACCAGTTTCCTGAGCGTTGAAGTGAACGCGGCCGAGCCTGTTGCGTGGAAAACCGGTATGCCCTTTGCCGAAAGCTCGGCAAGGACGTTGATTGCTATGACCGACTTGCCGGTTCCCGGCCCGCCCTTGACGATTATCACCGACTTTTCCTTGGTCTTGGCGGATTTCTTCGCCCTGTCTATTATCGTGTAGTATGCGTCCAGCTGCTCGTCAATCAGGTTGAACACCGGCTGGCCGCCTATTGTCGTCTTCACGTGTTCCAGCAGCTTCTTTGACGGGCAGATGTTGCTCATTGCAAAGCGGTTGAGTATCTCAAGCCCGTTGCCTTTTCCCAGCCTTTCCTTGAGGTACTTTCCGAGGTTTTCGGTGTCATCCCTTGTGTAAATGGGGATTTCCTTGATTATTTCCCTGAATTTGGGAAGAAACAGGACGTCGTTGCCTGAATGCGTGTAGTTGTGGCAGTAAACGCAGGATGAAAGTGCTGGTGTTGGCGTTTCGTTGAAGAATTGGACGAAGTCCTTGAGGTGCAGGTGGTAACCCTTGACCTTGTAGGACGGGTGCGTCTCGTCCCTTTCCCCGCCTGCAATGTACACCTTGACGTTTTCCTCTATTTCGGATTCCTTTACCGATGGCGAGTCCCATTGCTTGAGCTCCATTACGACTACGCTTTCCTCGTCCTTTTCGTCCGTTCCGAATAACAGGCAGTCTATCCTCTTGGTGCAGTAAGGCAGTTCGTACTCTATGACCAGCGCGTTGTCGTTGAGTTCGGCAGTCTCTATTGCGTTCCTTAGGAATTGCAGCGAGTTGTTCCAGGCGTTCTTTTCGCTTGGCGCGGGTGCGTGGCCGTAATACGCCTTGAACTGCTGGTCGAGCTTTTCGGTTACGCGGTTGTGTTTTATGTCGTCCGTGAACTGTTCGCAGGTTCCCTGATAAAGCCGCATCCTTTCGCCTCAGAATTCGTTGTATTTCTTGTTAGAACCTTTGGCTTTTTCAATGGGATATTTCTTCTCGTTCTTGAGGATCTTGTTTTCAAGGGCGTCGGAAAGGTCGATGTCGTACTTTTGCGACAATCTTAGTAAGAAGTAGAAGACGTCCGCGACTTCCTCGGTGATTTCGCCTTTTTTCTTTGCGTCCTTGAACATTTCCTCGATTTCCTTTTCCGACTTGAACCGGAAGTGCTCCAGCAACTCCGCTGCCTCGGTGCTCACGCCGATGGCTAGGTCCTTGGCGTTGTGGTACTGGTCCCAGTCCCGCTCCTCGCAGAACTTCTGGACGCGCTTCTTGAGCTGGGCGATGTCGGTTTTGGAGTCCATTTGAACCATTAAAGCTATACTTAATCTCTTAATTTACCTTTTTCGTCATTCCCCTTCGGTTTTCTTTCTCGACAGTGGCGAGGAGTTTAAATCTAGGGGTGTAGAACTCGATTAAACTTTTTCTGGAAAACAATGTTCGCAAAAAATATTCTGATCCCGTTTTTTTGGCAGTTCAAGAGAACACGCGAGAATCAGAGCAATATTAGTCCTTTTAACCACATAATATGGTATCCTTATATGTAGAATGATTTGTTTGGCGAATTGATGTGGTATCTATCATTTCAGATAATAACAACAGCGTTTCGCTGCGAATAACAATTATCGCCGTACTACTTGCATTCGTTTTTGGAGTATTAACACTCACTCCTGAGTCGAGTTCGTTTGATTTGTTTAGAGTTATTGCACGTGCTCTATATGGGGTCACTTTACTTCTGTTGATTATTTATGTTTTATGGGAAGCCCAGCGTCTTTATTTCAATAATATGCAAACGTCCTCTAGAAATAGTCTTCCTGATTTTTGTAGATATTTCTTTGATTTTGGTATAGATTTAACTGTGTTTGTAGTTTTTTTTGTTGTCACGTTGTTTATCGGTGTAACGTATTTTCCAAATGATTTTCTTCCTTTAGTGTTTGTATGGTTTCTCGGTACAATTCTTTCATCTAGATTATTATTTGGACGATTTCACGCTACTTGGGCGTGTTTTTGGCCAGAGTTTTCAAAATGGTTTTTTAAAATTATTAGTTTTAAAAAAATATTTTCCACTCTTTCCTTTACTGTTAATCTTCGTACGCTTGTTGTAATGCTCTTTCTTTTTATTATTCCACTAATAATCGGTGTTTTTTGGTTATTACCTTTTGAAGATAAGATACCACTCAAAGTGAGCGATAATATAGCTATCAACGACTCGGTTTCCGTAATTCAATATGTTCCTGATTTACCCCCGAGTTTGAGAACCTCGATTTCGCAGGCCTTTGGGTTTAGTCTAGATCCAAAATGGACTAGCATCTGTTTTTCAGGAAATGGGAGTTACGTGAGTAGATTTAATGGAACGGATATGGTTAATGATTCATCCTCTGCTGTTCAAATTAATGTCAGTATAGATAATGAGACGCTTGCCATTCCATTAAGTGGAGTTAATTGTACTAGCGTTGTTAAAGAAAAGAATTTCATTGTGAAGCGTTCGTTTTACTTTCTTTTTGATTTGTCAAATCAAGATATTTTAAATGTCCAAAATACTCGTCAGCCGTTATTAGTTTTTCACCCTCGAATGTACTCTTATGCGGTTCCAGATTTCTTCGAAAATCTTGGTAAAACACTATATTTTGTTTTAGCATGGGCAGTTTTTTGGGTGGCCATCTCTTCTGTGTATTTCTACTGTAAACCTGATTAGCTTACTCTGATAATATGATTTTTGTGCGTTTTGATATGTTAAAAAGCCTTTACCGTTAGATAGAACAAGAGTTGATTGATTTGAAACTCGAAAAATTGGAGATTACTAATTTTCGAAGCATTAATGCATTGACTCTTGATCTTCATGCTATTTCGGGTAGTTCTTGCCACATATTTTTCGGTATTAACGAGACTGGAAAAAGCAATATCCTTAGAGCTATTAGACTTCTTGACAAGTCGCTTGAAAAAGTTCATCCCTTTTCTTACGAGAAGGACTGTGAAAAGAACGCTAAAAAACACGGTGGAGTAGTAAAAATACGCGCAACCTATACCTTAACTCCTGCCGATGAGCCGTTATTTGTTTTGTTCAAAGAACTACAATTGCCGCCTGGAATAGGGGAAACCTCGTTTAGTTTTGTACATCAAGTTACTTTTGATTCAAACTCTCGTAGAACAGATGGCTTTGATATTTTGTTTAAGCCCAATCTTGATTTCGAGTTGTTTGCTATTGACAAAAGCTCCAGTAAAGTTGTTCAACGTCGTAGAGCTTCTATTAATTCCACTCAAGTTATCTCAAATAATACCTTATTTCAGACACCCGCCTACGGCTTTCCTATTCAAGAACCTATCAATACTGTTAATTCCGTCTTAATTCCCAGAAGCTATAAAGATGCATTTTCACCGTTAGACGAAGGTTTCGAATTATTATCTCCTGCTAATTTGAAAACGTTTATAGTATCAAAGTTTTTTGATAAATTTATGGCAAACTTACCTTCAGTTATCTTTTGGGAATCTTCAGATGCATATTTGATAAATCAATCTATTAATTTGGATCAGTTCAAAAGCAATCCCTCGATAAGTATTCCTCTGCGAAATATCTTTTACTTGTTAGGTTCAGAAGAAGATCGAGTACGAGTTATTGATCAGATTAAGAATGATTCTCAAGAAAGGAACGAATTAGAGGAGCGTTTATCTGAAAAAGTAACTAAACACATAAACACTGTATGGCCCGAACATAAGGTTAGTCTTGAGGTTTCCATTGAGAAAGATATGACTTGTGAGATATCTGTTTCGGATAAGGACAGTCCGCATCAGAAATTCAGAATGGAGCAAAGGAGCGATGGTTTCAAGCAGTTTATTTCTATTTTGCTTTCTCTTTCAGTTGAACATCGTGCTGACGTATTAAAAAATAAGATTATTTTATTGGATGAACCTGAACGTAGTTTGCATCCTAGTGTTCTGACAATTTAATTATGAAACAATTATATACTCTTAACTTCTTATAACAGTATGAAAAAAATTACCTTGAACGAACACGAGATAAAATATCTTCACACCTTTG
>JBAZHM010000003.1:0-14603 GCA_041652355.1 Candidatus Micrarchaeia archaeon
CGAGTCCTTTACCGAGCAGGTGTTCATTACGATAATGCCTGCATCGTCTTGCGTTTTGGCGATTTCATATTTTTTTGCAGCTTCTGCCTTAAGCGCATCCGAGTCTGCAAAATTGAACGTGCAGCCGTAGGTAAGAAAAAAGACTTTCGGGCTGGTGATAATTGGCACTGTTGCTTTTGATGTTTTGGCTTTTGTTGCTGCCTTTTTTTCTGCAGTCTTTGCACTTGTGCCTGCTGTTGCTGTTTTTTTCGACTTTCCTTTTGTTGCCGTTCTTTTTGCTGTTTTTGCCATAATATAGCCTTTTTTAGAGATAACCGGGGTTCCGGTCAAGTTTATTAATTTTGTTTGCAAAAGTAATATTACTCGTTTTGAAGGCGCTTATTTTGCCTATCAATGATTAACCAAAATTCAAAGGTGTATTTGTATAGTTCGTCCAGTTGCTCCCAAGTGCGAAAAGTGCGGCAAGGAAGCCCACTTGCTCGAAATCTGCGGCCAGTGCAAGCGCAAGGTCTGCCACGCATGCGAAAAGTCAAGCAAGCTCTCACGCAAGCGCGTAAAGGGCGAGCGCCACATTATCTGCAAGAACTGCTGGACTTCGCCGTCAAAAAGGACTGCTTTCAAGGCAGCATAATTTCTTTTTCTTTCCCTCTCATTTTTTTCTCTTTTTCCAGCCTACTTCTTGCTTTCCTTCTCGGCAACAATTGCGGTCCCGTATGCGTAGACGTCAAGGGTTCCTGCTACTACGCTTGTGGACTCGAGCCGCATGCCAACTATTGCGTTTGCTCCGCGTGCTTTGGCTGTTGCTGCAAGCTCGTGCAGTACCGAGTGCCTTGACTCGTTGAGCATCTTTCGGAAAGCCGGAAGGTCTCCCCCTCCGATGCTGCGTACGATTGCGCCGATTTCGCTTACGCTGTCAAGGGAACGCGCGCTTGACGCCCAGACTACGCCGATGTATTTTTTTGACTTGAATCCAGGTATTTCTTCAGTAGTTGATATGAGCACGTCCGGGTCAGTAGCCTGCATATTCATTTCACCTTTTACGCCAACTGGGCGTTGATTGCATTTGGCATGCTCGGATTAATAACTTTCCGAGTAAAAACAGTTTCTGTCTGATTATGGTGCAACAAAAATGACTCTTAAGGAAAGCGAACCAACAGCAAAGGAAAAGACAAAGGCAGATTACGAGCCGTGGATTGAAAAATACCGGCCAAAAAAGCTATCTGATGTCATTGGCCAGGAGCACATTGTCAGCAGGCTTGAGTCTTATGTTGCTGCAAAGGAAATGCCGCACATGCTTTTTGCAGGAAGGGCGGGGATTGGGAAAACCACCAGCGTGCTTGCGCTTGCGCACGAGCTTTACGGCGAAGCCTATCAGGAGTGCTTCCTGGAGCTTAATGCAAGCGATGAGCGGGGAATCGACATAGTCCGGGGCAAAATCAAGGACTTTGCACGGTCCATACCGCTTGCCTCGGTCCCATTCAAGATTATTTTCCTAGACGAAGCCGATGCGTTGACTGCAGAAGCCCAGCAGGCGCTTAGGCGCACAATGGAACGATATTCGGAAAATACGCGCTTTATTCTCAGTTGCAACTATTCAAGCAGGGTAATCGAGCCAATCCAAAGCAGGTGTGCGGTGTTCCGTTTCCTGCCCCTTTCTGACGAGCATATTGGAAAAATAGTTGACAATATTGCAAAGCACGAAAACCTGCACTTAGAAAAGGACGTGCACGATGCAGTTGTTGCGGTTTCCGAAGGCGATGCAAGAAAGGCAGCCAACGTGCTTCAGGGAGCTTGTTCACTTTCTGCAAAAGTCTCAGCCCAGTCGATTTACAAAGTCGCATCGCGTGCAACGCCAAAGGAAGTTGCGGCAATGGTTGCAACCGCAGTAAAAGGCGACTTTTCAGCAGCAAGGAAAACTCTTTGGGAAATCATGGGTAAGTACGGGCTGGCAGGAGAAGATGTGCTGATTTCGATTTACCGTGAAGTAACCGGGTTGCCAATTCCAGACAGCCAAAAAGTTGCGCTTGTTGACAAAATTGGCGAGTATGATTTTCGCATGGTCATGGGAGCAGACGAAACAATACAACTTGAAGCTTTGCTTGCCCAAATGTCCTTGATTGGCAAAAAACAGCCTTAATATCGCTTGTTTTTTCAAAATATTGGTTGTTTTTCATTTTCTAGCAGAATCCAAGCTATTTTAATCTTGGATTTTAATATTTTTTGATTTTTTGTTTTTAATCTCTTGTGCTTATTTTTTAATTCTGACGGCTATTCTTGCTTGTTTTTCCAAAAAAAGCCCTATTCGTTCTTATTTTTCATAAAAAATCGATTTTTATAAACAAATTTAGAAACAAAAAATGGGCAGTTTGTCTATTTTTTTAGCGGTATGGCAATACGCGTTTCACTATTCCTATGCGTATTTAAGCAAGAAATTCGTTTAATCTAGAAGGGGAGTGGGCTTCAAAACAAGGCGATTTGGAGCCTTTTTTACTGTAGGCATTTTTTCTTTGCATACAGCCAACGCTATAGCGAACTGGAAAAGCAATCAGATAAAAAACCAGTTACGCTAGAAGCAAAATGCAGGTGGCGTATTCGGGTTATTCATGCATTTTGCTGTAGGTGTTATAGGCAGATGAATTTATCTGGTCGTGAATGGTTGTGCGCGTAGCAATGCTGGGCTGGGAGTTTCCACCTTTTGTCAGCGGCGGCCTTGGCACCCACTGCTATGAGCTTACCCGCGCGCTTTCAAAACGCGGGGTTGAAATCGATTTTTTCATGCCAAAGACAACGTTCAAAATCAGCGAGCCATGGCTTTCAATATATCCTGCTGACTGGTCGTTTTTCCAAGAATACGACTTCCAAAACATTTCTCTTACACCCGTGGATTATAGTGGGTATTGTGGCGCAGGTTCCACATCAAGCTGCAACGGAACCCTTCAAGACGCCGTGTTTTCTGAAAAAGCAATTTCGGAATATGCAAATCAACAAGTCCAGTCAAAGTCCTACGGCCTTGGTTTTTTCGAAGCAGTAAAACTTTACAATTTCCTTTCAGTGTTGATGGTCCAAAAGCTGCATAGCCAAAAGCCGTATGACCTTGTGCATTGCCACGACTGGATATCCGCAAGGGCGGGAATGCAGATTCAGCGCAGGACTGGCCTTGCGCTTGTAACCACGATTCACAGCACCGAATATGACCGTACTGCAAGCATGTGGCCTTTTGAGCAAATCCTGAACGTTGAAAAGGACGCGGTGCAGCAGTCCGACCAAGTGATTACCGTAAGCAAGCGCAGTGCCCAACTTTTAACCGACCGGTTTGGCGCAGATTTGCACAGGCTGAATGTGGTATACAACGCAATCGATGCGTCCAAGTTCCAAACAAGAAAGGAAACGTACTTTGAGTCGCAAAAACCGGTTAAAGTCGTGCTCTACCACGGCAGGCTTTCAGTGCAAAAAGGTGTGGAGTTCTTCCTGAAAGCTGCTCAGAAGGTGTTTTCAGTTGACCGCAACGTGCGCTTTTTCATAAGCGGAAAAGGAGACCTACTTCCCAAGCTTGTGGAGATGGCATTTGACTTGGGCATAAGCGACCGCGTGACTTTTCTTGGATACGTTTCAGATGAAGAGATGAAGAAGATATTCTGCACAAGCGATGTTTTGGTTCTTCCAAGCGTATCCGAGCCGTTTGGCATCGTTGCACTTGAGGCAATGGCAAGCGGAACGCCTGCCCTGGTGTCCAAGACATCCGGAGTAAGCGAGCGAGTGAAGAATTGCCTTACTGTTGACTTTTGGGATACTGACGAAATGGCCGCAAAGGTGCTTGCGATGTTGAATTACCCTTCGCTTTCTGAGGAGATGCGCCAAAACTCAATCGAAGAAGCCGCGTCGATTACCTGGGACGAGGTTGCAAGGCAGACTGTTGATGTTTATGAATTGGCAATCCGGACAAGGTATTGCAGCCGGCCAGCCGCGATAGTGATTTGAGAGCAATGACACAAGTTTGCATGTGCTTTCACGTGCACCAGCCAATCCGGCTTTCCCGGTTCTCCTACTTCAAGATTGGGTCGCAAGGCGACAGCGCAAGCTTGGATGCGCAGTATTTTGACGAAGGCATGAACAAGCACTATTTCAACAAAGCAGCGGACCAGTGCTACATTCCCACAAACAAGATATTGCAAAACCTGCTCGACTCAAGCGCAGGAAAATTCCGCTTTTCTTTAAGCATCACTGGCACGCTTTTGGAGCAGGCTAAAAAGTACCGGCCCGAAGTCATAGACTCATTCAAGGCGCTGTGCTCTACAGGTTATGTTGATGTGCTTGATGAGACGTACTACCACTCGCTTTCTTCGCTTTATGCGGACGCGTCAGAATTCAAAGAGCAAGTGATGCAGCACAATGCAATAATTCGCGACCTGTTGGGCGTGTCGCCACAGAGCTTCCGCAACACCGAGGCGATTTACTCCAACAAAATTGCGCATGCTGTTGAGGCGATGGGCTACAAGGCAATAATCACCGAAGGCGTTGACCACATCTTAGGCTGGCGGTCGCCAAATTATGTTTACAAGCCAGCAGGCTGCAAAAGCATCAGGCTTTTGATGCGAAATTACAAGCTGTCCGATGACGTGGGTTTCCGGTTCTCCGCAAAATCGTGGAAGGAATGGCCGCTTACTGCGGACAAGTACGCGTCGTGGCTTTCCGCAACTCCCGGCCAAGTAATCAACCTGTTCATGGACTACGAGACTTTCGGCGAGCACCACTGGAAAGACACGGGGATCCTTGATTTTCTCAATGCACTTCCGTCGCAGTGCCTTGCGCATGACAACTTGCAGTTTTCTACAGTCACCCAGGCTGCGTCGGAATTTTCTCCAGCTGACCAAGTCAACGTGCCCTATGAAATTTCCTGGGCTGATGCCGAGCGCAATACCAGCACCTGGCTTGGCAACCGCATACAGTGCGCATGCTTTTCCGAGCTGGAATCGTTGCTTGTGCAAGTGCGCATGGCAAACGATTCTGCCATTCTTGACACTTACCGCAAGCTGCAGACTTCGGACCACTTGATGTACCTTTCCACCAAGGGCATGTCCGACCGCGAGGTGCACAACTACTTCTCCCCCTACAAAGACTCCGGGCCGTACGACAATTTCATCAGCTTTATGAACATCATATCCGATTTCAAGGAAAAAGTCCGGGCAAAGATAGCAATTCATGAGAAAGAGCAGCAGCCAAAAGGCGCGCAATCGCCGTTGGCAGAATCCGGAGAAGATTTTGCAAAGCAGGAATTACAAACGCCAAAGCAGGTGCAATTTGCATGAGCAACGCAATTGAAAAACACGCAAAGCAGGAAAGCAAGCAAGCGTGCAGCCTGTTTCTTATCACCGAGTTGGAGCGGCCGGTAGGGGGGTTGTCGCGTTTTGCAAGCGAGCTTCTTTCATGCTGGCGAGAGTCATTTCGCCAGGGAAAAACCGAGTTTGAGCCCGTAGTGCTTGCAATGCATGACCCGAGCCTGCCGCTTTCTGACTTGGTTGTTTCCAGGAAATTCGACGAGCTTTCAGCGCAATACCCGCAGCTGAAAGTATACGAGGCCCAGCGCGGGGGCGAGACGTGCTATTTCCTTGAGGCAAAAATGTCCCAGCAGGAAGGAAACGATTTTTTAGGCCAGATTTATTTCAAGTACCGCATCCGCTCCGAGCGCGCAAGCGCAGATGCGTATTACCGCACGCTTTGCGCATACTGGAAATATGCGCCTGTTGCAGCCGAGTTCCTCCAGCGCAAGCTTGGAATGCAGATTCACGTAATTGATGCACAGGATTGGCTTGCGTTTCCAGCTGGATTTGGCTGCAGCGAAAAATTAGGCAAGCCCCTGCTTTGCAGGTATCATTCAGGAGAATACGGCCGCAGCCTTGGAAACCCCGAAGAGGGTTCCGCGCCTTTGTGCATCGAGGCAGCAGGTCTTGCATTTGCGGATTTTGTCCAAGGTGTGTCGATTTCCGAGGCAAAGTTTGAGCTTTTGAACCTGCTTGAAGCCAAGCGAAAGATTTGCCTTGAAGTTGCGCCGCAAATGCCTTCAGGGTGGCTTGAGCTGCAGGCACGCAAGGACCAAAAGTACGAGGAGTTCCTGCTTTTGGAATCAGACGGGCTTGACTTGGTTGGAGACAATATTGCAGGAATCCCGAACGGGATTTTGCTTGAGCAGTGGAAGTCGATGCACATTGCTGACATTTACAAGGGCCGCGACATGCTCAAAAGCATCTTTGAAAAATCATCGTACGTGCTGTTCATTGGCCGGACCGAAAGGCGCAAGGGAATCAACGAGCTTTTGGTTGCAATGAGTTTGCTCAAAGACCGCAACATTGGCCTTGTGGTTGCATCAAGCATGTCCCCTGCTGAGCGGCTTGCGTTGGATGAGACGATTTCCAAGATGGGCCTTGGCCGCAGCGTTGCAATCTACGACGGGTGGCTTTCTGACAATGCAAAGCGCTCGCTTCTTTGCGCAGCGGATGTTGTGGCGCTTCCTTCCCTTTACGAACCGTTCGGCCTGGTAACGCTAGAGGCCCTTGCAGCTGACCTTGCGTGCGAGTCAAACGGCATCCGCGGCCCGGTTGTGATAGTTGGCGCAAACGGCGGAATGAACGAAGTGATCCGCAATGGGGTGAATGGGTTCAAAGCGCCGATGAAATCGCAATTCGAGCTGCGGTCCGACCACCTTGCTGCAATCATTTCAATGGCCTGTGCAGAGGACGGCCAGTTGCGGGCGCGAATTTCAAAAGGCGCAGCACAGCGTGTCCAGTCGCCTTATTTTGACTGGCATTTTACGGTTCTTCGCATTCACGAGTGTTACCGTCGCGCGTGCAAGAACCATTCCGCAAGCAAGCTTATGATTTAGGGTATTTGGGTGTATGTTGTACATGGCAATAAAAGTCGAGGAGTATTTTGGCATCAAAGCAGGTGCGGTGTGGACTTCGCTTAGCAGCAAAGGGCCACAGAACATAGCGCAGCTTAAGCGCACCACGAGGCTGTCAGACAGCGAGCTTTATGCCGCGCTCGGATGGCTTGCGCGCGAATCGAAAATAGAAATAATCGGCGAACGGCCGTTGTTTTTCAAGTTCAAAGTAACTGGTGCGTAGCTGTGCAGGAAGAAATTGCAGAGAGTATTGGCGCGAGCGAAAACGCAGAGCCGTTCCGCACTTGCCGCGCGCTGGTAAGAAGCCCCACCTCAGAAGCATGCTGGTCCGTCTTTTCTGCCAACCTTGGGGACTTTGCATGCCCAAACCGCGACTATGCATCAGAAGGCTTCAACGCAATAGTTGGAAACAAGCAGTACAAAATCCTCGACGCGTATTGCTTTGCCGTTGAAAGCTCGGAAGGCACCCACAAATTGTCCGCATCGGATGTGAAAATCACCCCGTGGGATGCAAAATATTCATACTCCTTTGAGTCGGAGCAAGGCCGTGGAATGCTTGAAGTTGCGTATTCTACGCCCGCACAGCCTTCTGCAATGCTTGTTGCGTCAATTTCCATTTCGCTTGAAGATGCTGCAAAGGATGCAGGCAAGTTCCACGTGCTTTGCAAGCCATTAATGGCGCTTTGCGCGCTTGGAAACAGCAACGCAGCGGAAATTTCCACTGTTGTAAAAAACACAAGCGCCCTCGTATGCCGCTCGCCGCAAGTTGCAGCATGCATACATTCCCCACAATCCCAATCCGCAGTTGTTTTAGGCACTACACAGCCTTGGACTTGCAAGCTGGGCTTTGGCGAGCGGGTGCAAATAAACGGCCGCATTGTGCCGAGGCAAATAGAATCAGAGTCCGCAATTGCAGGTCAGCTTGACATACTGCCCGATGCTGGCAAGGCGGTTGTTTATTGCAATGCTTTTGCAGCTGACTGCGAGCCCGAGCTTGCAAGCCATTATGATTTTGAAAAAAACAGTAGTAGCAGCTACTACATTATCCGCTCAAAATTCTCAAAGTACATCAAGCTTGCCAGTTTGCGCTGGGGAAGCCACAACGCGGCATTGCTTTCAAAACGCCTTTATGGCCTGAGCAAAAACTTCGCATTTGAGGCTGCAAACCTGCAAGGGTACGATGCAGGAAGCATGTGGTTTAGGCAGCTTTGGCTGCGCGACTGCTTCGAGGCGCTTTACTGCAGCTTTGATTTTTTCTTAATGTCAGACCCTTCATATGTGCGCCGTTTGATTCTTTCGTCCCTTTCAATGCAAAATGATGCCGGGCTGATCCCCACACAAATAGGGCTTGATGGCTCGCACAACTACTCCGGCATCGACTCGACGCTTCTTTGCATGCTCTGTGCATGCAAGTATGCAGAGCATTCGTCAGACCCGGAAGTGTGCAAGGCG
Organism: Candidatus Micrarchaeia archaeon; assembly: GCA_041652355.1. Taxonomy (GTDB): domain Archaea; phylum Micrarchaeota; class Micrarchaeia; order Norongarragalinales; family CAINOH01; genus CAINOH01. Next base: position 8,348 of record JBAZHM010000003.1, read on the forward strand.
CTCTCAGCAGGCCTTTCGAAATTTTTAAGCTCGGCATCAAGCCACAAGCAGCAAACCCGTCTTGTGTTCGGGCTCCTCTCTTGCCCTGCAAATTACTCTTGGACAGACTCGCAAGTTCCCCTTGTGTTTGGCAACGAGACCGTAATTGTTCCAACACGCATTCCTAAAGAATGGATTGGGAGTGACGCGGCAACTGCAAGGCAAGCCGCGCTTTCGAGGTATTTTCTTGTGGAAGTGAACGCGCAGTGGGTTGAGCTTCTGCGGCATGCATCGATTCTTGGACTGCCAAGAAAGCACGGGCTTGATTGGCTGCATAAGCTTGCATTGCGCAACTTCTTTGAAGTGTTTGGAAGGCAACCTGGCTTTTTGCCCCACATCGCAATAGAAGAAGAGCCGTTTGCAAAGGCGTGCCAGGACTTTTCAAGCATGGCAATTGTTGCATGCGCGTTTTTAGGAAAGGCAATGCCAAAAGGAAAAATGCACAAGGCTCTTTCGCACGCACTTCCTTATTTTGTTTACCGCGATTCGCAATTATTCGGAATTCCCGTTCGCGCAACAGCAGGCAGCAACGCGCCGTTTCTTGGTGATGAGCAATACCATGGCTTTGCATGCTGGTCCCGCGATAATCCCTATCTGTTCAAGTTCCTTGTTTTGGCAGGGCGCGAAGACTTGGCAGAGCAGCTTTTGCTGTCATCGCTTTCGCATCAGTTTGAGGAATCCGCAGTTGGCTATTGCTCCGAGCTTTTTGCAATTGACTCTTTCAATAATCCGGTCCCGGTAAAGAACCCCGCCCAGCTGTGGTCGCAGTTTGCAGGGCCTTACATCGACTTTTTCAAGCTTGAAAAAAAGCAGCAGTTCTAACTGCCTAGTATTTGGTTTTGTATCTCAGCATCGCTGCAATCCCAAAGTTGCGGAATTCCGCGCCAGCCTCGTCAGCTGAATTGAATATGATTATTTTTCCCCCTGCATTGCGCGTTTTTTGAATCATTGCCTGAACTGGCTCGTCTTTTCGTGCAATCTCATCAAGCACCATCAGGGTAGAAACCGCACTTGCGCCTATTGCCTTTGCAACCTCAGCAGGGCCATATACTGAAAAGCCATCGTCTTTTGCAACCGAGATTTTTAGCTGCTCAAGCGCATCGAACTCGTCCTGCATTTTTTGCGATTCCATAATCCGGCTGATTGCGCCGCGCTTCAAAAGCTCGGATGCCGCATTGCGCTCTGCTGTGCTTGCATGCTCAAGCCTGATTTTTAAAAAAAGCTTGCTGTCTTTTTCTTTGATGTATTTTGCAAACTCATCCTTTGCAAAGCCCGGGCCTGCGACAATAAGCGCCTCGCATTCCGATTCAGAAAGCAGTTTGTACAGCTCAAAAAAGAACGCCTTTTTGGATTCGTCAAACCCTTTCGGGTCGCGCTTGCTTGCGCCGCTTTCTATTTCCATCTTGTGCCGGATTCCCGAGTTTGTAATCACGCTAAACGTGGCTTTTCGGTCGTCAAGCGCAAGTATTGCCGCCTTGATTGCCTTAGCGCTTTTTTTCGCCTCGTCAACCATTTCCCTGTCATAGGCGGTGATTTTCTTTTCAATCGCAACTATGCTGCCCACTTCAATGTCCAGCGTGTGGTACGCGCCTGCCTGCACGAATTCCTCCGGTTCGCCGCTGATGATTTTTCCAGTTACCCGCAGCCTGTTTGCAGACTCTGCAAATTCAACCTGCTCAGCGCAAATGGCAACGTGGATTGGCTTTTTTTCCCCGGATTTTGCACGGTCGCCTTCCTCTGCAGTTGCAACCCTGCGGAAAGAGCGGCCAGCTACAGTTGTTTTTGGAGCAATAATCATCGATAAATACCACAAGTCCTCAAGGTTTCTTGCCTCTACCTTAAGCTTGCCTTCTGCCTGGTCAAAGTGTATTATTCTCATGTTCCGACCCTGTTGGTTTGACTTTCTTGCCTATTATTTCACAAGAAACATGGCTGCTAAATATTTATATATATTTTGCATAATAATGTGATATTATCATTATAATGTGTTTTTTGGGAGGTTGGACATAACAATGGAACCAAACCAAAACATATGGAATATGTATGGGCTCAAGGACAATCCCTTCTCTACGGATCCCCTCACTTTGTATGGGACCGAACTTCCGATAAAGGATACTTTCGTAGGAAGGCAAAAAGAAATCCAGAGGATAAAACGCGATATTTACTCTAACAAGTCCAGCCGGATATTAGTCTATGGCGACGTCGGTGTCGGAAAGACCAGTTTTGTCAATTATGTAAAGTACGCCGCAGTTTCGGACGGTTATTTCACGCCATTTGGGGAAATGGGCATACAGTATGACTGGTCGCCGGAAGAGTTCATGTTCAACACCATAAGCACAGTCTATACTACAATAGAGCGGACGGATGGCATAAAAAAGAAATTCAGCCCGTCGCTGTTTTCAAAATTGAGCGTAATTTTTGGCACTGACCGCGGGTATTCCTCGGGCGGCGGGATGAGCGCATTTGGTTTTGGCGCCAATGCAGAAACCGGGAAAGCGTATGGGGTTCCCCGGCTGAATGCAGCCACGTTAAAACTTATGTTTCAAGACGTCCTGGACGAGCTTTTGCGTTGCGGGTACAAGGGCGTAATCATCCACTACAACAACCTTGAGCTGATTCAAGACAAGGGGGAAAACCAGCTGCGGCGCATCCTCAACGGCATAAGGGATTTTCTGCAGGTAAGTGGCGCGCATTTTGTTTTTGTCAGCGATACCAAGTTATATGAGCTGTTTGCGCAGCTTCCGCGTGTAGAGGACATTTTCAAGGTGCCTGTATTAATCAGCCCATTTGACATGGGGCAGGTCAAAGAGATAATCAATAGGCGCATTTCCCTACTAAAAATTGATAAAGTCACACCAATTCTTCCTTATGATGACGAATCCCTTTCAATTTTATTCAAGCTATACCGCGGAAATTTACGGGGGATATTGCGGAGCCTGGACTGTGCAGTCAGCGAGATTGTTGCGTCAACGCCCCTGAGGATCAGTCCCGACAGGTTGAAGGATGCATTGTCCAAGTCTGCAAGACGCCGTTACCTGAGCCATTTTCCAAAGGAAAACAGCAACACAATAAAGATACTTATGTGCATTTTGGAAAAACGCGAAACTACCCCGAAGATATTGGCAGAGCATTTCAAGATGTTGCCGCAAAACGTGTCCGCATGCCTTTCTGAATTGCGGGAAGTGGGCGCCATACGCATATCTCGTGAAGAGGGCAGGTCCAGGTATTACGTACCAAGCCAAGAGGCGTTTTGGCTTCTTTTCGAGCCAGCGGAAGGTTTGGATGGCCAACAGCACATTTCAGATTGGTAACCGCACCGCAATAGGTTATTTTATTTTGGCGTCTGGAAGTATTATCTCATTTAAACGTATTTAGTGCTATGTCCGATGGCTACAAGAAAAAGAATCGCAGTAATTGACCGCCAGAAGTTCGACTCGCCCCAACTGGCCTACGAGTGCACCCGCGCGTGCCCGGAGGTACGGATGGGCCGCGACGCAATCACGCTTGACGCAGAAGGCCTTCCGGTAATCGACGAGGACATGTGCACTGGCTGCGGGCTGTGCGTAAAGCGCGCAAACCCCGGGGCAATCAAAATAGTCAACCTGGTAGGCGAGCTTGACACGCCCAGCTACCAGTACGGCGCAAACTCTTTCCGGCTCTATGGATTTTTGCTTCCAAAGGAAAACTCGGTTGTGGGCATCATCGGAGTCAACGGCATTGGGAAAAGCACCGCAATCAACCTGATGCGAGGAAGCTTGGTTCCCAACATGGGCAACTATGCACACCCTCCGTCGTTTGAGCAAATCAAGCTTGCAGTCAGGGGCCAGGAAATACAAGGTTACCTGTCCGGGCTTTGGGAAGGAAAAATCACTTTTTCCCACAAGATTCAAGACGTCAACAAGCTCGCGTCCGCAAAATCAACCGCGCGCGAGCTTTTGGCTGCAACAATTAAAGACAAAGCAGAGTTTGAAGCAACTTGCATCCAATTCAACCTCAATGATATACTTGAGCGCAAGACTTCCCAGCTTTCAGGCGGGGAGCTGCAGCGGCTTGCAATTGCGTGCTGCCTTGGAAAAACCGCGCAAGTCTACTGCCTTGATGAGCCATCATCCTACCTGGATGTAAGCGAGCGGCTCAAAGCGGCAAAGGCAATCAAAAAGAAAGCGGCAAGCAAGCCCGTAGTTGTTGTCGAGCACGACCTTGCTCTTTTGGACTACCTTTCCGACTATGTGCACGTTCTTTACGGAACTGCTGGCGCGTACGGTGTGGTGTCCCAGCTTAAAGGCTCAAAAAACGGCATCAACGATTTTCTTGCAGGCTACCTTCCAGAAGAGAACGTGCGCTTTAGGGAGCACCAAATCCGGTTTGCAACCGCAACCCACATCAACCAGAACAAGGGCCTCGTAGCGTTTGAGTATCCGGCTGCGTCTAAAAGCTTCAAGGGGTTTTGCATGCACGCAAGCGCAGGCGTTGTCCACGAGTCAGAAATCATCGGCATCCTCGGCCCAAATGCAGTTGGAAAGACCACCTTCATCAAGATGCTTGCAGGCGAGCTTGAGTCGGACGGCGGCAAAGTCAGCCTGGGTAAAAAAGCAGTCTCTTACAAGCCGCAATATATATCCGCAGACTATGACGGCAAAGTGTCGGACTACCTTGCAGCAGACCCTGCTTTTGATGCCGGGGTGTACTCCTCCGAGCTTCGGATTCCCCTTTCAATAGACGCGCTTGAGGAAAAAAACGTCAAGGAGCTTTCAGGCGGAGAGCTTCAGCGTGTCACAATCGCACTCTGCCTTTCAAGAAAAGCAGACATATACCTTCTTGACGAGCCTTCCGCATTCTTAGATGTAGAGCAACGGCTCCGCGTTTCGGAAATCCTTCGCAGGATGATTGCAGACAGCGGAAAGAATGCCTTTGTAATAGACCACGACTTGGTGCTTGTGGACTCAGTCTCAGACCGGCTTGTAGTGTTTTCCGGAGCGCCTTCAAAGGAAGGCAAAGCAAGCGCGCCGGTTTCCATGCGCGATGGAATGAACTCTTTTTTGAAGGCCTTTGAAATAACGTTCCGCCGCGACGAAGCAACCGGAAGGCCGCGTGCAAACAAGGAAGCGAGCCAGAAAGACTCCGAGCAAAAAAAGTCCGGAGAATACTATTACGAATAGCGGGTTTGCGCACAGCAGTTTACTTGGGTATTATTGTGACTGTGCTGATGGTATGGGCCGCATTCTGCATCGTTGAGTTTCCCATAAGGACTGCAAGCAGTGCAATCAGGACTATGAGCGCAATTACCATGATGTACTCCAGTCCAGTCTGACCGCGGCAGGGTTGTTTGTCCATAGTTAGTGCTTTGGGTATTGGAAAATAAAAAGCAATTCAAGGCAGTGTGCAGCCAGTAACGTTGGGGCGCTGCTTATTTTTTTCCAGTGGACGTGGTGTCTGCAATTACTATTCCGCCAGAATCAACTGCAACAAAATAGCTGCTCTTTCCAGAAAAATACCATTGCACTACCCACGTGCCCTCTGGCAACCGGTTTTTCTGCGTAAATTCAAGGGTGCTATTTTCATCAAGTGCATCGCAATAATTTTTCTTTTGCGAAACATTTGCAATGGGGACTGTAAACCCGCAAGCTTGATAGCCACCAGACTCCAGCTGCCTTACTGTTGATGAGCCAGCATATGATGCAATTATCGCCTCAGCAGCGTTAGTCACTGGCCTTGCATGGCAGTCTTTTGAGCTTACTATGGTGTCATTGCGCAGCGTGATTGGGTAAAGCTCGTATGTAAGCCTCTGCATTTCCGGGCAGCGCGAGTGCGGCAAAACAGTAAGCATCATGGTTATGCTCCACTTGCCTGATTTGTTGGAAGCAGAGATTATTTCAAGTTGGCTTTCAAGCCCTTTGTAGTTGTCGGAAGCAAAGCTAATGGCCGCCTGTAGGCTTGCATCAATGGCATCCTTTTCAGAAAAACCCCGATCCGAAGAGGGTGCGGTGATTACTGTTAGCACTACTAACGCTACAATTACTATTGCTGCAAATACAATTGGCCGTCTGTTCAAACTTCACACCGAAACTTTTTTTGCCTGTGCGGCGATTTAACCGTTTTGGTAGGGGCTGTATACGTTCACAACCCGCATTTTTCCTACTCCGGGCAACCTGTGATGGTGATGCACCGCAGGTCGCTTGTCATCACGCCGGGCCGCCTTACAACGATTACGTATGAC
>JBAZHM010000003.1:14613-27040 GCA_041652355.1 Candidatus Micrarchaeia archaeon
CTTGCAACAAACACGTCATATGCTTTTGTGAATGCCTTTCCGACTGCACCGGTGTCTTTTGACGATGAGGTCACGTTGAATGGAAAGCTCACCGTTGCAGTTATTGGATGCATTGAGATTTCCGTGCCGGTGCATCTGGGAATAATCGGTATGGCTGCACCGGACTCGTCTACACTGACTCCTGTTGGCGAAAATTCGTCTGAAATTTCTGCAGAATTTCCAAATGCCGTGCGTAGGCTTGTAGTTGCCAGCGGGATGTATGCTGCTGCTCTTGAAGAAAACGCCGTTTCAAATGTGTTTGCGGTGTTTTTGCAGGTGCCCGAATAGCTCGAGTCATATGCCGCATCGATTATCGCGTCAATTGCCGTGTTGTCATAATACGCAACCGCGTCAGAATATTTCTGCGAAAGCACCTGCATTTCCAGGTTCTTTTGGCCAACTAGCTGGTAGCCTGAAATGGACGAGACGCTGGCTGCGTAGTAAAGTATGACAAGCGCGGCAAAAATTGCCACTGCAAATGAAAGGAGGCCTTTTTTCATTTTACCACCCACGCCTCCGTAATAAGGGTTCCCCACTGTTGTGCCGCCTGCTGTTGCAAGCAGCTGTCAGCAGCGCCAGCCTCCGCATTGGTCATTTCGCAGTTTTCGACGCTGCAGTCTTTATCCTTGCACGAGTTGTTGTACGCGTAATGCACTGCGTGCGCGGCAATCATCTTGTTTTTCAATATAGTTGCCTCGGTAGTTGACAGCGCAAGTTTTGTTTCCGCCTGAAAGTCTGCTTTGCTTAGCGATGCTGGCGGAACATTCAGCTTTAGGTAATCATATGCAAGCACCTGCATTCTCGCAGTTTTTGCAGAGTATTCCGGTTGGGTTGAGAACACGGTGAACATAAGCGCGACTGCTGAAAGCATGGTAAGCGCAAAAAGCGCGTCAGCAGTGAAAATAAAACCCCTATTCATCCTAGCAGCATCTCGCAGCTTCTGACTGTCAGAAGGCACGCACGGTCCTCTTCATCTTGGCAGGCAACAAATCGCTGTGCTGCAAACACTTCGCGCTTGTTTGCAAGGCACCCGTCAACTCCGTTGATAATAATATTGCAGTCCGGGCTTGAGGCCGTGCCATTGTCATACTGCCAGCAGGTATTGGGAATGCGTGCAGAATCAACGGAAATTCCTGCGCCGCCTGCAAGGCTTTCTGCAACCGCATCCGCGACGTTGTTTTCATGCATTGCGTACTGGCCAAGGCCGTCGAATGCAAGCTGGCCCGAATGCAAAAGCACACCAAGCGCAAAGCACACGCACACTACGGCAACCACGAAATCCGCACTGAAGAACTGACCTCTTGCCATGGTTTTCACGCCGTGCACCGCCCAAGCGACATTCCTACGTTTCCATCGCCATCTGGTCGTATGCATATTGTAGTGCCGTCAACCCCGTTTTTTGGATTACAGCTGATTAGGACATCATCAAACACGCCGGTTACTGTGTTGTATGTTGTTATGTTTGCCGTAATCGGGCATAGCGTGCTGGCGCTTGCTGTTTGCGCAGCTGCGTCCGAGCTTACTGTAATGCCATTTTCACTAGAGCCAAGGCGATAACTTATTGCCTTCCCAAGAAGGACCATGCATGGCGCTGAAAGCGTAGCGCTTGTGTTTGAAACGTATGCTTTGTCTGCGATAGTTGCAATGTCCGCTGCAATAAGCCGTTCCTGCCTTAGCGCAAGAAACTTGCCCGAACCATAGCCTACGTTCATGTAGTTGACAAGCCAGGCCACTGCTAAGTAAACAAGCGCCATGGCGAAAAAGAACTCAATTGCCATCTGCCCTTTCATTCTGTACACATAATCCCCTTCCCTGATAAATATCTGCCGAAACGCCTTCAAATGCCAAGGCACAGCCTTGCAACAGCAGGCACGATTCCAATTGGATATGCAATTGATGGCAGGTAGAGGCTGCCAAGGCAAAGCCCCTGGTTGCAGCCAGAGCCTTGCGCATATTTTGCAATGCAGAATGCCGCAGCGCATACTAAAATTCCTTCAAGCCCGCAAAGCGCAGGAACCGCAACTGCAAGCAGCACTCTGCAGCATGCAATCAGCCTGCGCTCAATTTTGCGGGAAATTCTTGGAGCGTGGATGCACAGCATGATTGCAAGAACAAGCGAAAGAAAGCCCGCGCACAAGCCCAGAAATACCGACTGCATGTCTGCCCCGGCGGCCTGTAAAACTGCCGAGCCTTGCGAGCGGGGCTTGCCGATTGCAAATGCCGAGCAAAGGTCAAACAGCGCCTTTGAAACAACCAGCGCAGCAGCGCCTCCTGCATGTGAAAGCGGCAGAATTGCGGAGATGATTGGCTGGGCAAGAAAAGGCGTGGCAGCAGGGAGCATCACAAGCAGCATTCCAAAAAGAGGCGCCAAAAGCAAAAGAAGCACGCCGGGCTTTTGTGTTTCAATTTTTGTTTTCCTGTCCTGGAATGCATAGAACCCGGTAAACAGCGCAAAAAGCGGGTTTTGGCAAAAACCAAAAAACAGCACGATAAGCCCTAGGGCGCCGCTTGAAAAAAGCACCAGGGATGCGCTTATTTTGTCTTTGTTTGATGCAATCAAAAGAACACAAAGAAAGGCAAGCACAATTGTGAGGTATTGCCTTGCGCAGGCAAAAAGCAATGCGATTACTGTAAACAAAATCGGCAGGCAAATTGCACTTGCCAAAAAACCCGCCAGGATTTGCCTTGCTTGGCTAATTATGGAAACCGCGGTTTTTTCACATTCGCCAAGAAGCGACGCGCAAAGGCTTGAGAACGTAATTGAAAATACGAATACCGCTGAAGCGTCCGGCCCAAGCCCAAGCGCGAAAAAAGAAAGGATTGCATTATAGTGGATTGGAACGTAGTATGCCGTTGTGCCGAGGATTGTCGCAAGCAAAAAAAGCGCAGTCAGGGCTACTGCGTCCAACTTTCCTTCACCACTGTAATTGATTTCATCCCGCCGGGTTGCCATACTCCAATTACTTTATCCATCGAGCCGTTTGGTGCAAAAGACCCGTACAGCCTCACGCACGTCCCAAGGCATAGAAGCGAGTTGCCGTATTCGTTTTCCACTATGATTCCGCTTGCAGCAACCACTCCCGCCTGTGCTGGAAGGCTTGCTGGTGTCTTGTAGTTTTCAACAGGAGCATTTCGTATTGCTGCCACTATTAAAAAAAGCAAAATCATTGCTGCAGCAAAAAAGAACCAGTGCTTCACACTTTGCTTTTAGCTGTTTTTGGATTAATCCTATAGCTACAACCCGGTGTTTAGGAACAGTCAACGCATATTGCAAAAAGCAGCATTGGATTGCAGCGAATTGGAAAACCAGCAGGAAATTATAGATTTTTTTTAAAACAGCAGTTTGGATTTGGCGGCAAACCGGGAAACTGCCGCAAATTATAGAATTTTTTTTTTCAAGCAGCAGCCGATTCGAGCGCAATTGGCTTTGTGCTTGCGCCAAATAGCTTATGTTCCATCACAAGGCGCATAAGTGCGCCCTTTCTTACGGGCTTGCTTTTTATTGCATAAACTCCGGGCGCAAGAACAGAAAGCACAGTCGGCTTGGTTTCCACTATCGCATATCCTTCAGAATACCCGATTATTTTGCATTCCACTTTCCATGGCACCAGGAACATTTTGACTATTACGAAAATAACCAAAAACCCGACTGCCATGCTTGGAAGCACAACAATCAAGTCGGACATGTTGCTTGCCGCCTGACCTGCTATTAGCGTTCCAATGCCAAAAAGCGAGAATATCCCAAAAAGCACGTATGCAGAGCCGCGCTGGTTTTGCGGGAGTGGCTTGGCAAAGTAAATGCAGAGCGCGCTAAACACCACGAGCGTCACAACGAATGCAATCAAGCTGATGAACGTTGATGCAAGGCAGGATGCAAGAAACAATATTGCGAAAACCTGGAAGCGGGAAACGTCATCTTTTGGAAGAAAATTCATACGCAATGCACACTCGCTATGTTGTAGATTTTGAAATTACCGGGCTTATGCAGTAGGTATAGTATGATGCTGCAAAGCAGTAGTCTGCGGATTCAGTATTGTCATTTGGTGCAAACACTTTCCTGCATGCAGTAAACGACGTGTTCTGTGCAGCAACCCAATCCTCCGCGGGCGCTGTACTTGAGCCCCGAAGCAAAAATCGCGGGGAAACGTTTACCGTGCTGGTCGTGTAGTTTGTGCTGTATTCGATCCTGCCAAGGGAATAGTAGGGGTTGGCTGATGCGAAGTTCTCCCCGCCAATTCGCGCGCCGCCAAGGGCAAGCTGCACCTCAAGCTCACGCAGCCCTGGCACCATGATTGCTGCAATAAGTGCAATAGTGATTGCAAATACGAGCATGTACTCAATGGACGTCTGTGCCCTGCAATGTTTTCTCATTTGTTTTACCTGCCTGGTTTTTTTTGCTGGAAGCCAGTTTATGCCTGCCTTGCGCAATAGACGCTGATTTCCCCGGCAGAACTTGTCACCATGACATCAATCCAGCCATAGTTTGAATAGCAGTCCGCAGTTATGGTCCCGGGGTTTTGCAAAAGCTTCATGCCATAAACCCTCCGGCCATACTTGTCGCCAATATCGCAGGCAAGCCTGTTTTCAGAAGTAAGCAAAAAGCATTTTGTAGACTGGGGGACAAACGCGCTTGCTGACATGTATGCGCCGTTGCCTTGGAGAGCAACGGTGTTGATTGCATTTGAAACCGAGTTCAAAGCGGAAAGGGAAAGGACCGTCGCATCAAGCTTCTCGTTTTCATTAATCTGGCGCTCAGAACTTGAAATCAGCACACTAAGCATGGCAAGGCAAAATCCAAGAATTAAAAAAAACTCAAGTCCGACCTGTCCGCGCATAAATACAACCTTTACGCAACCATCATTTGGACTATAAGGAATGCCGCGCACAATGCCGGCGCGAAAGCCTCCGTCCTGCGGATTGCCAACCATCTTACTTTTCCCAGCTTTTTTAACCTGCCCAATTGCAATGCGTCAAGCCCTCCTGCAAGCGTTGAGTCCGCAATGATTCTTGCACCCTTTGGTGCTGTAAGCCCTGCTTGCTGAAGAATCTTTTTTACATCCTTTTCTTTTCCTGCAGCAGCAACGATGCTGCCAATGTCAAGCTTTGGAGAGAATAAGACAACTTTTCCCTTTACCAAAAGCACGGACTGCGCGGGAAGCATTCCTTCCTTAAGGCCAGAAAGCCGGACTTTGGCTATCAGTGTTGGCGTGATTATTTTTTTTGAAATCTCGATTGCTGTTTTTGCGCAGAAGACAAGCACAAACGAGATTGCAAACGCGTATGCCGCAGCCTGCAAGTTCAACACCGCTGCAATTAGTGCAATAACCGCCCACACGACAGTCGGAAGGCGTATCAGGGAAAAAACTGCCGCCGCTGCAATCCAAGCAACGTAATTGCCCGCTGCAACTGCAACAATAGCTGCTGCTGATGCTGCACAAAGCGACCTTTCAAGGTTTCCTGCTGCAATCGCAATGCATTCCAATCTTTTGGAAAAGACCGCATTTGCATTAAGTGCAAAACCAAGCGGAAGAAAAATCAGGACTGAAAGGGCAAACACTGCAACCGGCAGCAGCACATCCGGCTTTCCAGTTGCACCAAAAAGTACTGCCATTGCCCAGAACAGCTTGGTGTCTCCTCCTGCCCATACCCCGAGCCTGAATAAAGCATACCCGAGCGCAATCCCAACTGCAAGCATCGCAGAGTATGCCAAGATGAAGTCCATTCCAAGCGCAGTTGCCTTTGCAACAGAAATGATTCCGCCAACCGCAATCGCCGAGTAGGTAAGCCAGTCCGGTATAATCCTTTTTTTCAAGTCAGAAAAAGTGGCAACTGCGCAAACTGCAAATGAAAAAAACAGCAAAAATGCATCCGCCATATATTGGCTCAACGCACAAGCATTGCAACAGTCGAGTCGCGCTCAACTTGCGCGCGCACCATCAAAGAGTCAGTAATCGACTTAATTTGCGTCGCAATCGCAATTGACACGATGACTACCGTAAGCCCCAAGGCTATCAAAAGCATGTATTCCGTTGCAGTCTGGCCGCGTTGCCCAAGCTTTGCGTGTTTCATCCGGTTGTGTCAACTCAAATTGTCTTAACGCTGGCGGGATATTTTAGCCTTTGTGATGCGTTTTGCCTACACGCACCTTCCGCGCTCGACATCGAATTTTTTTACCTGGCAAGAAAGCGCGGATCCGGAAGAATAAGTGCAGTTTGCAACGTTTCCGATGCAGCCTGTTGCATTGGCATTTGCGCAGCACGGGATTTCCGAGCTTTTTGCTATGTTGCCGGTAATTTCCTTGACAAGCAGCGATTCTGTTGCATGGCTTGCTATGCTAATCGAAACAGCCTGGCTTGCCTGGCCCTGCACATTCGCCATCCCGCTGTCAGCAGAGGACGCGCTTCCAGACAGCATGAAAATCACTCCAAGCGTGATTACAAGCACGCAGACAAGCATCACGATGTACATGTTCTGGCCTTTCATTAAAACACCTTAAACGCACACCACACTGCCGCCTGTCTTACGCTAAGCATGCAGTAGTCTTTTCAACAATTCTGGTTTTTACCCGCAGATTCCGGTTATGTTGTTAAATTGCCTGGACGGGCAGTCAAAACTTGTGAATGTGGTTGATTTTTTGTTTGTGTTGCAATGGGTGCGGGTTACTGCGTTGAAATCCGTGCAAGTGGCTGTTGATGCGATGTTGACGCAGCATGGAAATGTGCTGTTCTCATACACGTTGCCAGTAGGTTCAACTACTAGGAGGTTGGTCGTCCTGTGGTTTAAAAGTTGGATGGAAACCGTACCCCTAAATGTATTCTGGCTGTTTACAAGCGTGTCATTGGTCGCAGACAGGCTTCCCTGCAAGATGAGCAGGATGAGTATGACTACCAGGATTACTCCTGAAAGCATCAGAATGTACTCAAATGCGCCCTGTCCATGTCTTGCCAAAAATAATCACCGATAAAAAATAATTGTGCGAGTTTAGCCGCACACGCCTGCTTTTCTGTTGAACTGGCCTGATGGGCAGTTTATGCCATTCAAAGCGTAACAGTCGCCAATTGAGGTTGCAGTTGCTCCCCCACAGCCGTCGGCGGAAGTAGCCGCGCCGTTTCTCAAGCAGCAAGGAAGTTTGGTTATTGTAGTAATGTCTGCAGCTATTGCGCATAGTCTTGTGTTAGTATTGAACTTGCGTGCAGCTCCGCTAACTGTGGGGCAAACCAATGTTCCAACACACTTTACTCCTGCATTACTGCATGGTGCTGTTTGTACTACCGTATCCCAATTATAGCAACAGGGATAGGATGGGCCGCTCGCCCCTCCGGTTGCAGCAGAAAGCACTAGGTTTTTTTGTGTGTCAGGAACAAGGTGTGGTCCATTCAACCCGCCGTTAACTCCGCCAGTCTTAGTCACTACAACCAGGTTTTGCGTGTATGGCTTCACATAGTCTGTTTTTACGGTGTTTCCGAATGAGTTTGCTTGTGTGTTGAGTTGGTTGCCTGTTCCGGCGAGTGTTCCTTGCAGTATGAAGATGATGAGTATTACGATGAGCAGTACTCCTGAAAGCATCAAAATATACTCAAATGCCCCTTGGCCGCGTTTCATCATAACCTAAAATCACCGTTTTTTTTATTTTGAATTTTTAAAAAAATAAAGAAGAAAGGAATTTGCGCTTATGCGCATCTTCCTGCTTTCCTGTCAAACCTGCCTGACGGGCAGTTCATGCCTGTTCCGGACGTGCATACTGGCATTGTAGCTGGGCAGGTAGCCGAGCAAGCGGCTATGTTTGCTGCGCCGTTAAGCATACAGCAGGGGAATCCCGGAACTGCGGTAATTCCTGGAGTTGTTCCAGTCACAACCAGACACTGAGTGTATGGTGCAACGTAGTCTGTTGTTACTGTGTTTCCGAATGAGTTTGCTTGTGTGTTGAGTTGGTTGCCTGTTCCGGCGAGTGTTCCTTGCAGTATGAAGATAATGAGTATTACGATGAGTAGTACTCCTGATAGCATGAGAATGTATTCGAATGCTCCTTGGCCACGTTTCATCATAAGTTCAAATCACCATGTTGTTTTATTTTTTTAAAATAAAAAAAATGAAGGATGCGCTTATGCGCATCTTCCTGCTTTTTTATCAAATTGACCTGATGGGCAGTTGATGCCATTTGGTGCAGTGCATACTGCCATTCCAGCAGGGCAGGTAGCTACGCAAGCGGCTAGGTTTGTTGCGCCGTTAAGCAAGCAGCATGGGAATGACGGTAGGGTAATTCCACCAGTTGCTTGTGTCACCACTAAGCACTGTGTGTATGGCTTCACAAAGTCTGTTGTTACTGTGTTTCCGAATGAGTTTGCTTGTGTGTTGAGTTGGTTGCCTGTTCCGGCGAGTGTTCCTTGCAGTATGAAGATGATGAGTATTACGATGAGCAGCACTCCTGAAAGCATCAGAATGTACTCAAATGCGCCTTGACCCTTTCTTTGGTTCATAAACTTCACCTTTAATGTAATTTTTTTATGTCATTTCAGTTCGGCAATTTATAAATGCACCGGTTTTCTTCGAGTATGGTGCGCATAGGCTGCGTATTTTGCGCATTCTTTGCCCAAGGGTCTTGAAGGGTGTTTTTTTTGCAAAAGTCATCGCCACTGGTAGCATATTTAAACCCGTCTTCTTAATTTGTTTGGCATTTAATCGTAGGTGATTGTATTATGCAGTTTAGAAGAGGTCAAGGCGCAACAGAGTATCTAGTCATTTTAGGAGCAGTGCTATTGGTTGCCCTTGTAATAGTAAGTTTACTAGGCTGGTTCCCATCCCTTGGCGGTTCGACTAAGGAGCAGCAGTCCAAGTCATACTGGTCAAGTGCAAGCCCATTTGCAATCACAACTTCCAAGGTAAGCAATACGTCGATGACCTTTACTGTGTCTAACCGGCTTTCCGACAGGCTGAACCTCACTTCAATAGAGGTACAGGATGGATTTGGAAACACCGGCACTATCATGACTCCCAACCAGGTTTTCAATGCTGGCGAGGAAGCTACGCTGAGCGCAACTTCGACCGTTTATTATAACGCATCGCTCAACCCCTGCACCACAACTGGCACTTCAAAGACTGGAAGCACGTATGAGTTCAAGGTGGTCTCGTTTGTTTACAACCAGAACACGATCTCCGGGATTCGCCAGACTGGCGCACAGTCGCTTGTAGGACGCTGCTCATAAGCAGCCCCTATTTTTCCTCTTTTTTTTTCATTTTCCTTTTTATTTATTCAAATTCCCCAAAACCTACTTTTTTATTTGCGTTTTCTTTTCTAATAACAGGGCAATGATTATCCGTCAATCAATTGCCATAGGTGATTTCATGGTCAAAGCAGTTAGGTCAAAAGGTCAAGGCGCAACAGAGTATCTTGTTATTCTGGGCGCAGTTTTGCTTGTAGCCATGGTAATCATCGCACTTTTAGGCTGGTTCCCGCAAGTCGGCGGCCCGGCAAGGGAAAAGGAGTCGGATGCGTATTGGAAGTCAGCAACCCCATTTTCAATCACGTCGCAGCGTTTTGACAACGGGACTGTGCTATTGATGGTTGCAAACCGCGGTTCTGACAAGTTCAACCTCACGGAAATCCAGGTAGATGACGGTGCGGGAAACGTGTATAACCTCAGCATCACGTCCACGATATTCACCGCAGGCGATGAGAAGCCGATTTTTGTCCCTTCGTTCACAACCGGCAACCCGTGCGTGTCAACCGCTTCGGGCGGGTCGTATGAGTTTGCGAAAGTGTCGTTATTTTACAAGATGGGAATTTACCCGATGCGCCAGACTGGTGCAAGGCCGCTTGTTGGCAGATGCGCATAAGGTTTACTTGGCAAGGAAGGCAAAATGCAACCTTCCTGCCCAAATATTTTTGATGGAAAATGATTGACGATATTTACATCGCAGGCTTTACTGTTGCAGTTTCAATAGCTGCTGCGCTGTTAACCTACGTGTTTGCAAAAAAGACGTCTGAGTCGGTAAGCCAGCAAGTAAGCGCGCTTTCTGCAAGGGTGGATGCTGCGTGCAAGGAACGCGAGGACATGCTTGTAAGCTTAAAGCAGGTAAAGGCGGGCCTTGACCGGAAGATAACCCGGAATGCAATGCAAAGCATAGTGCGCCAGGCAAAGGACCTGACATCAGCAGTAATAGAGAGGTCATAGCAATGGATATTTTTGGAATGTCAACACTGGCTTTCGGGCTTTTTTCCCTCTCAATCGTGGTAATTGCAATAGCAATCTACCAGGTGTTCCAGTACCAGCGCAGGACCCAGAAGGACATCCACGAGCTTTCTTCGCGGCTTGAGCAGCTTGAAAAGGAGTTCCTCAAGATGAAGCCGGACATTGAAAGCGCAAGCTCCGGGCTTGATGAGCTTGTGGACTACCCGACTATGGAAAAGAAGCTCTCCGACCTTATCAGTTTTGTCGGAGAGAAGATGAAGTCAAAAAAATAGCTTTCTGTTTTTTTCATCCGAATTTTTCGGTGTGTATGTTTTCCTTGGCAACGCCGATTGCTTCCAGGATTTCCTCAATGCCGACCATCATCTGTGCTGAGCCGCACAGGTAGAATTTCTTGCCTTCGATTGAGCCAAGCTGGGCCTTGATGAATTCCGCATCAAGCCTTCCGCGGTGCCCGTTCCAGTCTGTGCCTGCATATTCTTTGTCAGTAATCGTAAACGCCAGCTTCAATCCCGGCCATTCTTGTGAAAGCTTTTCGAATTTTTCGCGAAATATCAGCGTTGCCGGTGTTTTTGCGCTGTAAAAAAGCATGGCCTTTTTTCCTGAAGGTTTTGCTGCAGCAAGGTATTCGGACATGCTTGCAAATGGCGTGATTCCAACCCCGCCTGCGATGAAAACGTAATCTGCGCAAGCTTCGTCCATTACGAACCTGCCAAATGGCAGCTTAACTTGCAGCGTGGTTCCAACTGGTGTGGTGGTCATGCGTGTTGTCCATTCCTTGACTACCTTGATTGTGACTTCGACGTACTCCGTAATTTGCGGCGAGGAGGATACGGAGTAAGCGCGGCATTTTCGCGCAGGGTCAGCTTCTTCTGGAAAGCAAAGCATTGCAAACTGGCCTGGCGTGAACGAAAGCTTGCGTCCGTCAACAGGCGCAAGGCGCATGGTGATTACACCCGGGACTTCTTCGCGCTTTTCAACCAGTTTTGCATCGAACGTCTGGGGAACTACTATTGTCATTGGCAACCTACCTTCCTTGTTGTGAATGTTTGTAAGACGACTTTAGGTAACAAGAATTATATGTGCTTCTTTTTTTGCAATAGTTGCTCGCGTCGGGCATTGATTTTTACCGGCGTCCTTTGTCTAATACAACCCGAGCGTAATCAGTTGCCGGTCCCGTTTACCCTAGGGGCGTGTATTTGCCTAATACAACCCGAGCGTAATCAGTTGTCGGTCCCCGATTATCAGCGTCTTGCCTTCAAATCCCGTAAGCTGCGCTTTTGTCTTGGATTGTCCGCCGATTTCAATGATGATTCGCTTGTTGTTTTTTTCTATTGCATAATCGGGTGTTTTTTTCATCCCTTTTATTGTTGAAATTTTCCAACCCCGGTTTGCAAGCGCAAAAACCGCCATTTCTTCCCTTATCGCTCCTTTGTCCGGCTGCATGCCAATCATTTTGCATATTGCCTGGCGCATGACCGGATGGTAAAACATCATTTTCGGGTCGCCCCTGACGAGTTTTGCGCCCTTGCCATGTGGTCTGACCATTCTTATTATCCGCATCGATTCAAGCAACCCGATCATGTGGTATGCTTTGTTTTTGTTCATCCCAAGGGCGTTGGACGTGCTGTTTATGCTGAACTCTCCTAGGGACGAGCTTGCAACCAGGACCAATGCCCGTTGCATCTGGCCAACCAGCTCGCCATCAACGTTTGGCAGGAGTATTGCGTCTTCCCTGACGGATTTGAGTATGCTGTTGTATATGCTCTCAAGCGTCCTGTCTTTGTATGCAAGATATGTCGGGAACGCGGCTCCAAGGAGGTATTCCGAATATGCCGCATACGCCCACTGATTTCTTGCAAGGAAACCGACGGTCTTGTCGATGTCAAGCCAGGTCTCGTTCTTTTCAACCACTATGCCTTTGCCAATGTGCGCGTATTCAGATAGCGAAAGCGGTTCGACATCTATTATTTCGTACCTGCGTTCAGGTTCAAAAGCAAGAGGCGCGCTGCCGGAGACTATTATCGAGACGTGCGGAAATTCATCATACAATGCCTTTGTATCCTCCTTCCACTGCTTGTAGTAATGGACTTCGTCAATGAGTAGCGTGTTGTTTCCCTCCAAGACCAGGCTCTTTCCAAGGTCATACAAGCTGTACATCCGGACGCGCGGGTTGTCCATGGAAAAATAAACAGATTTGC
>JBAZHM010000004.1:0-26086 GCA_041652355.1 Candidatus Micrarchaeia archaeon
CTTGCCATTGCCCCCCCCTAATTTTTCAAGAAAAATACGGGGGAAAATAGCTAAAGTATTTCATGGAAACCCGTTGATTCCCATCCGCAATAGCCGCCATCACTTGAAGTCTTTCCTTTCGATTCCCAAGTCCTTTAGGATACGCAGCGTAAGCCCCTTCTTCAACGACTGCTGGCCATGCACCGGAATGACAGTCAGGCTGGAACCTTTCCGCAAAATGACGTGGCTGCCTTTCTGCCGCTCCACAACCCAACCAAGCTCAAGCGCCAGCTTTATGAGTTCAGGACCACTGAAAACAGGCAGCTTAGGCATGACTGTAACTCAACCCGGTATTGGGATAACTTCCACTTTCTGGAGAGAACGCACGTTCTTGCCTTTCAACACTTCCAGATACAACTCACAGGCTTCCTTGATGTTCCGAATAGCCTCCGCACGAGTCTCCCCCTGAGTGTGACAACCCGGCAACTCGGGAATATACGCGACAAAACCGCCCTCAGCCTGTTTCTCAAGAATTATGTGACGCGTCATTTACTCACCAAAATACCTTTTTGTTTCCCGCCATATTTATAGCGTTCCACACCCCAAGCCTTACCACCCGCGCGTCCCAAAGAATAGCCCAAGACTCTAGAAACAAACACGAGGCTCTCTCCCTGCATATAGCTTCTTACTATAGTCTTGACCCGCTGATTTTTCGCCTTCGACCATCACCTAGCCCACCCCTCACCACAGGCAGGGATAAAATACAAAATCATATAAATAAGATTAATCTTATTCATTGAAGGTGTAGGCGATATGGAAGTAAGCATGGGAACAATCAGCGCCAGGGGCCAAGTGGCAATACCAATAGGCATACGCGAAAAAATGCGCCTAAAAGAAGGCGAAAAGGTCATCTTCCTGTTCGAAGACGACTCGCTGATGATGAAAAAAATATCAACTCTCTCTTGGGCGGAACTCACCAAGCCCCTACGCGACGCGAAAAAGAAAATAACCGAAAGCCAAGTCAACGACCTAATCCACGCCGCAAGGGCGAAAAAAGCATGAAACGCGCAGTCCTGGACCTGCACCTAATCACATCCCCCGAGCGGATAGCAGGCTCGAAGTAAACAAATAGCCTATTATATAACTAATATAAGGCAGCCCGTACATATAGAATACGCGCGTTTTGGCGGGAGTGGTGGAAATGGTCAACCAATTGCATAGGCCGCTGTACGGCTTAATCGTATTAATCTTGTTTCTATCACAAGCAGTTAGCGCAGCTGGTCCGGCAGCAGTGAACCTGGGAACAGCTGGCAACTTCGTAATCCTGGCAAAGTCAGGGGTCTCAACAACCGGGACCACCTCGATTGTGGGCAATATCGGAGTGAGCCCGATTGACAGCACGGCCATCACCGGATTCGGATTGATTCTGGATTCCTCCAATAACTTTGCAACATCATCATTAGTCACTGGAAAAATTTATGCATCAGACTATGCACCTCCAACGCCTTCGGATATGACTACGGCCATAGGCAACATGGAAACAGCGTACACTGATGCAGCTGGACGGACATTGCCGGACTATACTGAACTTGGCGCCGGGAACATCGGAGGGATGACGCTTTCTCCGGGCCTTTACAAGTGGGGCACGGACTTGACAATACCAACAGACGTAACTCTTTCGGGAGGCCCGAATGACGTATGGATATTTCAGATAGCTGGAACCCTTGACATCAGCTCTGCCAAGCAGGTCGTCCTTGCTGGCGGCGCGCAGGCAAAGAACATATTCTGGCAAGTCGCAGGCCAAACAACGCTTGGGACCACAGCGGTTTTCAACGGAAACATCCTTGGACAGACTGCGATAGTGCTGAACACTGGCGCAACGCTGAACGGAAGGGCGCTGGCACAAACGGCAGTTACGCTAGACGGCAGCGTAGTCACAATACCGGCAGGACAAACAATCACACCGGTTCCAACAGCAACAGGCCCGACTCCGACGCCAACCAATCCGACGGTTACACCAACACCCACAGGATCAGCCACCTCGACGCCTACGCCAACCAACCCGGCAAGTACAACGCCCACAGGGTCAGCCATACCTACATCCACTCCAATCAACCCAACGATTACACCATCACTTACCGGGTCAGCAACCGCAACACCCGCACAGGCAAGCCCAACAGCAAAGCCAACTTCCACGCCGCGGCCAACGTTATTGACAACGCCAGTAGCGTCATTGCCAGCTGCTTCGGCCACGCCAACCGCAACGCCAATCCCGGCAGCGGGTACTGACTACAACTGGCTCTGGATTATCGGAGGATTGCTCTTGATAGCAATAGTGGTCGGTGCGCTCCTAATCGGCGGAGGCGCAGGCGGAATCTGGGCAATGATAAAAGGAAAAGGCAAATAGTGCCTGCTCAGCAAAAGAGGGGCAGCGCGGCATATTGTCGCGCTTGCACCCAAAACACAGCCGAATGCAAACGCGGACACCCAGAAATTAGGGAATATGCTCCTTTGGTTTCAGAAATTCTCTGGAGGATTCCTGCAAACTTACCATACAAACGGGATTAACCGGTAAGGCGTTTTCTTGCAGTATGCTTTGTAGCCAGCAAGTTTCTTCATCAGCAATTTTTCCTCATCCAAAAGCCGGTAAACTATGATGACGGGCATTGCAAGGAATGGAATCAGCGCCCAGAAAGAGCCAAGCGCAATTGGAACAGAAAGGTAAATCAGCAATTGGGCAGAGTACATTGGGTGCCGGACTATGGAGTAAAGCCCGGTTGAAACCAGTTTTTGGCCCTTGAAAATTTCCACGGTCCGGCCTGCAAAGCGATTTTGATTGAACACCATGAACGTAAGGAAATACCCGAGCAAAAATACAATGTCTGCAAAGACAACTATTTCTGAAGGAACAGCAGACCAGCCAAAGCGGCGGTCAAGGCCCGGTACCAAAAATGCGATGAAAAAAATCACTTTGCTTGCATCGATAATCTTTCTTTGCTGCTTTCCTTTTTCCCGAAACTTGAGCCTGCGCTCCAGAAAATCCGGGTCGTTTTTCAAAAAATAAGCGCATACGAAAAAGACCGGTGCGAACATAGCCGCAAGGAAAAGCCACGCCTGCCAATAATCAAGGGTTCCTGCGGGGACGAACAGCATTATGCCTCCGGCAACGAATGCAAGAGGAAAGAAAACCAGAATCTTCTTTATCAACGCAGGATAGTCTGCCATGAAAAAAGAACGCAGGATGGGATTAAAAGACACTCATAATATGCACGAAGAAAAGACGAACAGGAGATTTACACAATCGCCCCTTTGGTTTAAATTCCTAAGCAACTGCAACCCATTCGGTGGTAAGATTGGATAGTCGACCTGCAATCCCGGCTTTTTTTGTTGCATTCTCAGTAGTTGCAATCGCGCTTTTGCTTTGCGGATGCGCAAGCCCAAACATGCAGGGCGCAAACCAGACTGGCAACAACCAGTTGGGTTTGCCAGATTACACCCAACAAACACCCATGCAACCGGGACAGCCGCAACAGCCAGGAAACCCGATGCAAAATCCTGACGGCCAAACCCCCCAACAAAATCAGCCGCAACAGCCAGGCATGCAGCCAATAAACAACGGCCCCGGACAGCAGGCGCCGCCACAGAACCTTCCCACGCTTGACACTTCAACTCCAGCCAAGGGCCCGATTGTTGCAGGGGAAAACAAGACACTCAAGCTGGGAAATATTGAGTTTAGTTATTACTCGGTTGCCGCAACATATCCAATCTACACACTTGGAACAGATATTCTCATCAAGGCAAGAAATACCGGAAGCACAGTTGAAAAGTTCTCAACAACTCCCATCAGCGAACTGAGGCAAGCCGTCCCGAACTGGAATAGGCACTTCTTTTCATTCCAGCCGGACAACCTGACTTTGCTGCCCGGAGAGGAAAAGACAATCCATTACATGGCATCAGCGGACAACCCCGGACGGTTTGACATTGCAATCGACTTTATGCAAGACGGTTTTGCAAAACAGACCGCAAATATTACAATATACAGCGGCTCGATGGAAGAGGCGCGGCTTTCTGCAAGCGCAATAATTTTCGGCACAGCCAAAGATGAAAGCGGAAACCCGATTCAGAATGCTGACTTGAAGTTTTACACATATAGCGGAAGGGAAACATACCACGCACAGACCGACGGCTTTGGAAGGTATTTCACGCAAGTCCCCGGAGTGGATGACATACAAAAATTCTTCGGAGGACAGGCGCTGCTTAACAGCATAGAATACTATGCAATTCTTGACGTGGCAGGGTACGGGCATTTCTACCAGGACGGGTTTGCACCAAAAAGGGGAGAAAAGCTCGAAGCCAACCTGACTGTGCAGAAGGCGCCCGTGCAAAAAGAATATGAGATGAAATGGGAGAGCAACGTTTCTGACTATTATGGGTTCTTCTACGCATTGCCGGACCAGGACTGGAGCGTGATTGCTGCTGCACAGGCAAAGCACGACCCCCAGCTTGGCAAGCCAACCAACTTTTACCTTTTCAATGCAACAACAGGCGCACTATTGTGGAAGAAAGCAACTGGCGACGAGTGCTGGGGCTTTGACATTAGAAACGGGCTTGTTGCAGCAGGTTGCTCGGACGGCCACGTGTACGTGGTTGGAGTGGACGGAAAGGACAAGTGGGAGAAGGACTGCAAAAGCATGAACCGCGAAGTCGAGTTCTCGCCTGACGGAAGCCTCCTTCTGACCGGGCCGTGCGACCAGGACGACTACGTGCTTTTTGATGCGCAGACAGGCACAGCAGTAAGCACTGCAAAGGACGCAAGGGAGGCTTTGCGCAGGTCAATGTTTTCTCCTGATGGAAAATATTTTGTGACCGGTGCGAGCTTTGGAAATGTCGCAATGTACTTTCTCAATGGCACACAGGTATGGAAAAATTACATTGGAGAATTCCCGCTATTTTTGGAAATCGACAGCTCAGGCAACACATATGTGGGCGGAAAGGGCAGGACGATATTTTCATACGACCCGCAAGGAAAAATTAGGTGGAGCTTCAGGGTTCCCGACCACGTGGTGACTCAAGGTGCGATAAGCGCGGATGGCTCAAGGGTTGCGTTTGGAACAATTGGCGCGTGGGTATACTACTTGGATGGCAAGACCGGGGAAGTGCTCTGGAAGGACCAGACCGATGGCGAGAACGTGGGCCACAACGCAGTCTCGATGACAAATGATGGAAAACTTGTCGCTGTTGGTGGAGCACCGCAGAACAAGCTCTATATTTATGACGAGTTTGGGACGCGGGTCTTTACGCATGTGGCTTCGGAGAACCCCGACCCAATCCTGAGCTTGAAGTGGTCTGGAATCGGGCGAGACGCAAGCGCGGGCACACAAAAAGGAGTGATGAATACGTTCATCTCAAAAACCGGGAATAAAGTTGTTGCGGCTTACGGGGATGACTACGTGCGCGAGTTCGAAATGAAATAGAAGGAAATGGGCATCTTAGTCTTTCTTTCCCCAGAACTCGTCCGCTTGCTTTTCCATCTTGTCAAGGCGCGTGTAGTAGTCCGGAAATTCCTTCAGGTGCGCAAGCGCAATCTTGCCAGTCATAACCGGGTCGTTGCTTGTGACGTTGGTCTGCATGTCGCGGCTTCCGTGCTCAAGCTCAACATCCATTCCCCTGCGGAACTGCTCGACATCAAAGGCACTCTTGCTCCAGTCTATGCCAATTTTTTCACCGACACTGCGGGCAATAACAGCTGTGAAAACAGTCTTCATGCGCAAACCACCACAATAAGGGTATGCGGCTTGGAAAGATTTAACTTTTGGCACTAAGTGACTGTTGATGCAACGGGTTGATTTGGATGGATGGAAGAACAGGCATAATCATTGCAGGCGCAGCTATACTGATTGTAATCATAATCGCAGTTGTGTCGCAGGTTGCAGAAAGCTCAACCCCCCAAACCGGAACGCCCAACACAATAATTTCACAAGCTTCATGCGAGAGTGCAAAAGGCCACTGGAACGAGTGCGCATCCACTTGCCGCAACCTCAAGCCGGACCAGACGTGCGTGTCAGTGTGTGCGCAAGAATGCGAGTGCGGAGGAATCGCGGGGTTCGGGTGCCCTGAAGGATTTGTGTGCACGGATTACTTCCCAAACAAAGAAACCCCAGATGCGATGGGAATTTGCAAGAAACAGTAGGCGCTCCCCAAAAAACAGGAGAAGCTTTTTATTCGGGGCTTTTTGGAAGAAGGTTGCTGCACTTTATCCACCAGTAGACAAGATAAGTGGCAAGTACAGTCGAGCCGACAAGCACAAGAACATACCACCACAGGTCTTCCGGGCCCATGTCAAACGCAGAGTTTGAAAAAACAGTTGCAAGCGTGTTCGGCACAAGAACCGCGGTGCCTACTACTCCCATATACATGGCAAGCATGGCAAGCTTGTTGTTGAGTATCTGAAGCTGGTTGTTGTAGATGCTTTGCAAAACCTCAAGCCCGGATGCAAGGACTTCGGACAGGTGCTCTGCAAGGCCAATCTGGTTGTGCACGTCAGAAGAAAGACCGCTTATCCTGCGCAAAAGCTTCGGGTCATCAGTAATAAGCTCAGCGTCCCCGTAGCGAAGGTTGTTGAGCACTTCCTGGGTTGACCACAAGCAGTTCAAGTAGGAAATGAGTGCGTGCTTCATGTTGTAAATTTCAGGGCCAAGCGAGTGGCGCGAAGTGTTTGTGTCTGAAAGCACCTTGCTCAGGTGGTCGCCGTGCGTCTCGATTTCACGCAAGTGGTCAAAGTTGCGGTCGTTGTTTTCATCAATCAGGCGCACCAAAAGAAGGGTGATTTTATCCTTTTGTTTTGACTTTATCGGGATTTTGCGCATGAACGTGTCAGAATACCTGCGCAGCCGCACGAACCTGCGCACGCCCGCGCCGTGTATGGTGATTACGAAGTTCTTTCGCACAAGTATGAGAAGTGGGGAAGTGATTACGTCAAAGCCCTCTACAAGCACAGCAGGCAAAAGCATGCCGAACTCGTCATCCAAATCCTCGTATCCGGACATGGATTCGTTGAGAAGGGAGTTCAGAAGCGAAGGCGAAAATCCCAGCGATGTCGCAATTTCGAACGCTTCCTTGTCAAAGTGCTCGGCGTTGTAGTCTATCCAGGCGATGCTTGCCTTTGAGATTACGGGCACGAAGGCATGGGGAGTATCGCTGCCTTCACGGTAGCGCTCGCCTGATGGGAACACAGCTGAACAGAACGAGCCTTGGTCAAAGACGTTGCGACCGTCAATTGCAGCAGTAGCCTGCTTCTGGGGCTGCTCGAATTCCGCCTTTTGGTGCTGCTTTTTGGACATTGATAAATTCAACCCGTTTTAGTAAATAGAGAGTTGCCTTGATTGTATATATTACTACCTCGGAAAAAACATCCAAAGATTAGCGGGGAGCAACCAAGGAACCAGGAAGAAAAACCAGCTGAAAATTCAGGCGGTGATTTTTCTCAGCGCAACAACAACTGTTTCTTGCGGGACATCCGGCACTATGGTTGCTTTTCCAATTGAACGCAATAACACCAAGGTAATTGAGCCGGAAACGTTCTTCTTGTCTTTTTTCATCCTTTCTGCAAGGTCTTCAGGCTTCATTTGCATGGACACAGGAAGCCCAAATGCTGAAAGCACGCGGACAACCCGCTGCGTATCCTCAGGCTTAAAGCCGCATGCGGATTCTGAAGCTTTGCATGCAGCAACCATCCCGATTGCAACTGCATCGCCATGTGGAATGGAATACCCTGACAGCGATTCTATGCCGTGCCCGGCAGAGTGGCCCAGGTTTAGGAGCTTGCGTGAATTTTCCGACTGGTTAGAAATGGATTCGTGCGGGTCCTTTTCAACAATGTCTTTTTTGACTTTTATTGCAGCGTTTACTATCTGGCCCAGCATTGCAGGGTCGCGTGCAAGTATCTTTTCATGCTCTTTTTCACAAACATCGAAAAGATTCGAATCTGCAATCAGGCCCGCCTTCACAATTTCTGCAAGGCCCTGGCGGTACTCATGTGCAGGAAGAGAATCCAGGGTTGAGAAATCTATCACAACCGCATCAGCAGGATGGAATGTGCCAAGCGTGTTCTTTCCTTGCGAAAGATTGACTCCCGTCTTTCCCCCAACCGAACTATCCACCATGGAAAGAAGGGTAGTGGGAACTTGCACTACGGGAATCCCGCGAAAATGGACTGACGCTGCAAACCC
Organism: Candidatus Micrarchaeia archaeon; assembly: GCA_041652355.1. Taxonomy (GTDB): domain Archaea; phylum Micrarchaeota; class Micrarchaeia; order Norongarragalinales; family CAINOH01; genus CAINOH01. The sequence goes on from JBAZHM010000004.1 coordinate 8,208, forward strand.
TGCAACATCGCCTAGAACGCCCCCGCCAACTGCAACAACTGCCGAGTGCCGGTCCATTCCAGCAGACTGCAGCTTTTCGCACAACGAAAGCGCGTTCAAAGCAGTCTTGTTCTTTTCACCATCCGAAATTTCGATTTGCGAAAACGGGATTTTTTCCAAGCAAAGCGCTGCGGCTATCCGTTTTGCATGCAAAGCGGTGTTTTTCGAGCACACCAGCGCAACCTTTCCATATTTTTTTTCGCGGCATACTGCAGCCACTTCCTCAAGCTTTGCACCAATTCGGATTTCTGAAAGGTGCGGCTCGGTTTTTGTCTGTATGAACGTCTTTGGCATAACTTGCATGAACACCCTTCGAAATTACATGGAACGGCCGACTGCACCGGCCACTGCGGACACCTTGTGCATCAGCAAATCAAAATCTGCAGGGGACAGCTGCTGTGCTTTGTCCGAAAGCGCAGTCTGCGAATGCGGGTGCATCTCAACAAGCAGGCCGTCTGCACCTGCGGCTATTGCAGCAAGTGACATTGGCGTAACAAGCGAGTATACGCCAGTTCCGTGCGACGGGTCCACTATGATTGGCAGGTGCGTCATCGACTTGATCAGGGGCACGCTGTTCAGGTCAAGGGTATTGCGCGTATCAGTGACGAAAGTCCGGATTCCCCTTTCGCAAAGCACCACGTTGGGGTTCCCCTCATTGAGTATATACTCTGCCGCAAGAAGGAACTCGGTAATTGTTGCAGAGCAGCCGCGCTTGAGTATTACTGGCTTTTCGCTTTTTCCTGCTGCTCGCAGCAAGTCGAAATTTTGCATGCTGCGCGCCCCAATGCGAATCATGTCAACGAACGGCTCGACAAGCTTGACTTGGTCGGTGTGCAGCACTTCGGTTTCCAAAAGCATCCCGGTCTCGTCCCGGACGCGCTCTAAAATCTCCAGGCCCGCAAGGCCAATCCCCTGGTAGCCGTATGGCGAGGTACGCGGCTTGAACAATCCTGCCCGAAGAACTTTTGCGCCGCTTTTCTTTGCAGAAATTGCAGCAGACATCAGCTGCTCCTGGCTTTCAATGCCGCAAGGGCCTGCAATGACAACAACTTGCTGGCTGCCGATTTGCACGCTATTGGCAACATTGACTATGGTGTTTTGCTGATGGTATTGCCTTGACACGAGCTTGAACGGGTGCTTTGCCTTCTCTACAGACTCAACCCCATCAAGCGATTCAATGCCAACCGGGCACGAAGAGTCGTCGCCTACAAACCCGATTACAACCGAGCCTGTTGCGGAAAGCATCTCCCTTGATTTTAGCCCCGAACGCTCTGCTGCGTCCTTTACTTTCATTATCTGCTCAGTTGCAGCACCATTCTTCATCGTAATCAACATTTTCCATACCTCTTTTGACAGTTTGAATTTTTGGTATGAAAAGAAAGGAAAGCGAGTTTCCAAAGAAAAGGCCGCAACGAACGTGCAGAGTTCTAATCAACGGAAATTCCCGGACGCGTCCTGAGCTGCCAACCCAAAGGCGCGAAAGGCAAAAGGTTTCAAAAACCGTTTGCACTTAGGCAAAATAGAAATAGAAATATCCAAAGCTCCAGCTGGAAAAGGCGGATGCCGCTGCAATGCCAGATGAGCAAGCCATAAGGACAATTAGAGTGTGAACGCCAGTTTATATTTTTGACGTTTGGAAGTATCTGTATGGCAACGCCGCTTGGACGCATATCACACACAGCAGAAAAGATCATTGGCCGCTTCCGAAAACCGGACGTGATATTTTTCCATCCCGAACACTCTGAAAAAATTACTGCTGCAATGGAAAAATACAAGCCAGAATTCGTATTGCACGACCGCAAGGAAGAGGAAATTCCGCTGCTTGCAAACGATGCAAACTCAAGGCCGGAAAAGCTGTTCTCCAAAGTGACCTTGGGTGAAATTGCCGGAAGGGGCTCTAACCTGCTTGACGACTCCGCGGTTGCCAAGGAGTACAAAACACTGCAAAAGCAGATGGCAGCGCGTTCTGAAGAATACACGGAAAACTTAAGAAAAATATACCAGCTAGAGGACGAGAAGCCATACGAGGGCATGCCTTTGGAAGTTGCAGAGTTTCTCAAAAAAATAGGGGAGCCAATGGAGCGTAAAAAAAACCAGGAACTCCAGGAACTGCTTTCAAGAAGCCAAGGAAAAATCCCAAGCACTTTCGAAGAGCTTATGCGCACACCAGTTTACCAAATTAACCCGGACGCGCTTGACTTGGTTGTGGAAAAAATATCCGAGGAAGCCAAAAAGGCGCTTGATGAAAAAAAGAGGGAAAAAAGCAACAGGCTGCTTGAAATAACCAACCACCTCAACGGATTCCTGCCCCACCACATACTGCATTTTGGCGACCGCGATTACCAGCATATTGCACGAGTTTACAGCGAGGCGCACAATCGCGGCATAAAAATATCCGAGCTTGCAAAGGGAAAACCATTCGACGTTGCGGGAAGCATCGCCCAAGCAGCACGGCAAAGAAAAACCAGCGCCCCGATACTAGTGCTCATCCAGCCGCAGACAATAAGGCAGATTGGCAGTGCTCTTTTGACCGTGCTCAACGTAGAGGAAAAACTGCACCACAGGGTGGAATGAAAACGGGGGCTTATTGACCCTTCAGTTTTTTCTCAACTTCCAATTGGGTCTTGAGATCCTTAAAAAATAAAATCTCTTTCCCGTATAACGTGGGCGAAGCCAACGCGACCTTTAGCGAGTGATTGACTACATCCAGATGGGGTTTTGTCCCAAGCACATACCGATGGAGATTTTCATTTACTATTTGATTAATGGACTTTCCTGGTGGAAAGGGAGAAGGAATCTCAGCATTCGTTTTTTTCAACGCCTGGAGTAGTATCGACTCGGAAGCGGGCTTTCCTCCACTCAATATTTTGGCATGAAAAGCCGTACGCGCTAGCCTAGCTGCAGTATATCCTTTGTGAAGAAGAATCGTCAGATTGCGATGGGACTCATTATCAAGCAACTGCGCTTTTCCACCATAATTCTCCTGGACATCCTTAAGATATGCGTTGTGAGAAGCTATGCTTTCAAGGTAACTTTCAGGCGGTTTTCCTATCGCAACTGACATGGTGCCTGGCTTTTTGCCGATTTCATTTGGCAATTCTGCTGTTGCTGGTTTTTTTCCATGCCTGAAAAGTTCCATACATCAAACACCCGTTGCACATTTTTGGGGGCCGGCTTAGGCGACCGCATTCTTTCAAAGCATATTTTACACAGAACGGTTAAATGGCTATTGATTTTGCCCCAAAACCGGCATCCTGAGCATGATGGCAAAAACGCCGTTTTAAATTCGTGAAAAATATACGTATAATGGGCAATCGAATAGCCCAGATAGGTGGGAAAAAATGCTAGAAATATTTGCAATAATAGTTGTAGTAATCCTGGGCTTGAGTTTATATTTTTACAACAAGCTGGTGGGGCTTTCAAACCAGGCTCAGGCGGACTGGAACCTCATTGAGCCGCTTTTGCAGCAAAGGCTTGACACCATACCCAACTTGGTCGAAGTTGCAAAGCGCGTGATGAAGCAGGAAAAGGACCTCTTTGTGGGAATTTCTTCTGCACGCGAGGAAGCCCTCAAGGCAACCGGAATGGCAGGGAAGATGAAGGCCAACCAGAAGGTGGGCGCGCTACTTGGAAACCTATATGCGCGTGCCGAGGCGTACCCTGAGATGAAGTCCAACCAGAGCATGCAGGTTGTGATGGAGCAGATTTCCGGGATTGAGGACAAAATCAAGTACGGACGGCAGCGCTACCAGTACACGGTGCAGGACTACATAAACGCCACCACCATGATACCTGGCGCACTTTTTGCAGGCATATTCGGATACAAGTCAGACAAATGGCCATACTATGAGTCCGACGAGGCTGCAAAGAAAGCGCCCGATGTTGCAAAGCTTTTGAAAGAATAAGCAAAAGTGGCACCATAGTAAAAAATACACAACAGGACACAACAGCAATGGTCAACATCGACAATAAAACCAAAAGGCTTCTGCTACTCTATGCCGGAGGCAACTATCTGAATAGTGAAAATGTTGAATCGGTTTCTGCTTTGGATGGCACGCGGCTGAAAAAAACATTCTGCTATAAAGTAGGGCAGGAAATTGCAAGAACAAGGCCGCATGGGCTTAAACCGCTGTTGGCTTCGCCTGAAGCTGCCACACTTGTGCAAATATTTCTTGAAAAACAGGCTGCTGCAGATGAAAAGGCAGTCGGGGCATTGGTTGATGCAAAGCTTGTCAAAAACAGCGCGACTGGAAAAATTGCAATCACAAAAAAAGGTGAGAAAGCCCTTTCCGATTTTGTCCGTGCAGGTTTTGATGAAAGCCACATGGAAGATACCGAAGACCTTGCGGCAGGCACAAAAGAACACATCAAAACGAGAAAAGAAAACAGGATAACCATTCCACAGAACGCCCTTAAGGACATCCATGACCCTAAAATCATAGGCCATTTCCTGGAAAACCGGCTTATCCATTCGTGGGAACTGCCAAAACACATGAAAACAGGTGCATCGAATGAAAAAAGAATCCATTAGCCCTCAGCCGGAATTTCGCACCAGCATGCAGTCGGAGATTTCCAGCAATAAAATCAAGTCTTATGCCCTTGCCGGCGTGGTTTTTCTTTTCCTGTGCGCGCTCATCTACGTGATAGCCCAGCTGTGGGACCCTGCATATGCCGGCGTGTCCATTACAATCGGGTTTGTGTTCATCGCAATCTACATGTTTGCTTCGTACTTTTACGGAGACCAGATAGTGCTTTCATCAACCGGTGCAAAGCCAATTGACACTAACACGCAAAAGGGCGCGTTCATAGACAACGTAGTGGAAGGCCTGTGCATTGCAGCACGCATTCCAAAGCCCAAGATTTACATAATGGAAAGCCCGGAAATGAACGCGTTTGCAACCGGCCGGGACCCGGAGCATGCATCAATTGCATTCACAACGGCAATAGTAGACCGGCTCAACCGGACGGAGCTTGAGGGCGTAACGGCGCACGAGCTTTCGCACGTTTCAAACTACGACATCCGCTTTTCAATGATTGTCGCTGTGATGGTGGGGCTAGTTGCAATACTTGCAGACTTGCTTACGCGCTCGATGTGGTATGGAGGCGCGCGGGGACGAAACGACAGCGACTCGCGTGGAGGCAACGGAATACTCATCATAATCGGAATCATACTCGCCATATTCGCGCCCATTATCGTGCGCATAGTGCAGGCTTCAATTTCGCAAAAGCGCGAGTTTTTGGCAGATGCAAGCGGAGCAAAGCTCACCCGCTACCCGGAAGGATTGGCAAGCGCACTTGAAAAAATCTCTGGAAACAACAAAGGCGACATGAAAGTAAACGAGGCGGTGTCGCACCTGTTCTTTGCAGACCCGGTGAAGTCGCATCTTGACGGCCTCTTTGCAACGCACCCGCCCATCAAGGAGCGCATAAAAATATTGCGTGCAATGTGAACCCGCCTGTCCCGCTCTTTTTCGGAAACGATATAATGACTAAAGGCATAATCAGCTAACCACATTCGGAGGGGAGTTAAAATAATGAACAAAATTCCAATGGCGATTTTTGCCCTTGCGCTTCTTGCATTATTCGTGCTGCCGGTTGCTGCAACATCAGACTTGCCACCAGCACCAAATGCCGACGCAAATCAGACGATAACATCCGGCGAACCAAATTCCTTAGACCCGGGCGTTCCGCCTGCAAAACCAGGACAGAGACCCCGCGGGGTTGGCACAGCAGTGGGAAACAAACTCAATGGCACAGTACCGCAAAACAATGCGGCGATTCAGCCGCAAAACCGCGCGCAGATAATACGCGACAGGGTGGTTGGTGCGATAATTTCAAGAAACGAAACAGTCAACGCGTCAACAATCAAAGCGATTGTTGCAAATAGGATAAAGGCGTTTGACGAGGCGAAACAGGTGCGCGCGCGCATTAACAACACGCAGGATACCCAGGCGTTCCTACTTTCGGCACGGGCTTTTGCAAACACACTGAACGCTACACAGCGCCAGCAGCTTACACGGCTTGCCTTCGGGTTCATCAACCAGAGCATGGACAACCGCATTGATGTTGCACAAAAGTTTGGCAGCCGCGGAATGGACAACGCCACCATAAATGCATACATAACTGCATCACTGGCACTCAAAGAGCAGATTGCTTTGGCAAACTCAACCAAGGCGCGAAGGGACCTTGTGGTTTCGGCAAACAGGCAGTGGGCAAAATTCAAGCGCGATGTAGTAAAGGACAAAGTCAGGGACAGGCTTGCGAATGCAACTGCAAAGGCAAGCTACGCCCTTGAAAAGCTCAATGCGATTATTGCACAGCTGAACTCAAATGGCACAGACACTGCAAGGCTTGAGAACATATCAGCGAAATATCAGTTGCGCATTAGCAGGGCTCTTGAGCAAAACATCACCATCAGGCAGCAGGAATGGCGGCTTGCTTTTGCACGCGACGGCCTTGCACACCTTGCAGCCCAGGTAAAGGCAGCTGTGAAAAAGCAAACCATAACAGACTTGCCTGAAGAAACAGAGCCTACAGAGCTTGCAATTGACGACACTACAGCAGCAGGAAATGCAACGGGAACCGAAAATTCAGATGCAACGCAAACAACGGAACCGACAGCAATGCCAACCGCAACTGCAGAGCCAACTGCAATACCAACGGCTGCTCCAACAGCTTCTGAAACGCCAACACCGGCCCCTGTGCCGGTGAACGCAACTGGGTGATACACATGGACAAGACAATTGCATTCGGGATAATCGCATTCGCAGCCCTGCTCATTGCAGGCTGCGTTTCTCAGGAAACGGGCGCTGCAACAGCAACACCACAACCAAGCATTTTGCCAGCTGGCACCGCAACACCCGTTCCGGCAAGTGGAGCAACAGAGGCACAAGTTGACTCTGCAATATCTGACGTGGACAAGGCGCTTGCAGAAATGGATGCAGCAACCCAAGAGCTTTCTGAGTTGAACAGCCAGGACATTAATGAGTCAACTGTTGGCGCGACAGGCTAAGCATCCGCTTGCCTGTTTTCTTTTTTTTTATTTTTTTGTAAAATTAGCATAATCGCCTAGTGACTTCTGCTTCTTTTCAAGGCCGATGATTTTGGCCTCGCCTTCGACTTTGTAGTCTAATTTGCGCCACTCGCAGCCTTCCTTTTGCAGGAACGCCTTTGTGTTTGGCGACACGTCTGGTGAACATAGTATGCCGCGCACGTGGCGGCCCTTGCGCTTTTCAAGCTCGCGCACGTAGCGCAAAAGCTGTGATGCCGCTGCAAGGCCGGCAGTGCGGCGCTTGAGCTCAACTACCACGATGTTCCCGTCCTTATCCTCTGCAAGAATGTCAATCGTGCCCTTTGCCAGGCCGCTTTCCTGCTGGAGCGGCGTAAGCCCTGGTTCGATAACTGAAAGGTCAGACATTAAAAGGTTGGAAAGCTCGCGTTCGGTTCCCATGACCTTGATTTCCGCATCGTCACGCAAATGGAACGAGCGTAAAAATGAAAGGCTTGAGAATTCGACTTCGATTTTTTCATGCATGGGCTTGGAACGCTCGGCGACAAGGCAAACGTGGCCTGCAGCGGATGCTTCGCATCGGATTTTTGCCCCGGGGCCCTGGTAGTTTATCGCAGCCATCTTTTGCGACTGGTGCACAAGGAAAGTGCCATCTGACTTTATCACCAAAAGCCGGTCTCCTGCGCAAATCTTGGAAGCTGCACGACCTTCGTAGCGAACTGTGCAGTTGCCTATTGCAATGACCATCTTGCCTTGGCTTAATGCAGTGTCGATTTCTTTTTTTGCAGCGACTATGTCATTGTGGCTGTCGCGGGTGGAAGAGTCCAAAATTCATTTCGCCTAAAGCATGATTTCGCCATCATCAATAGTGCGGATGGCAACTGATGAAACGTTTTTCTTTGCAACCTCGCCAAGCTCAAGCAGGCGCTCTTTGGTTGTGGAAGAAAATCCCATGAACATCGGGTCGTTCATTTCCAAGTCGCAGCGGAACTGCTGCAGCACGTAAAGGTCTGCAAACGACACTTCCTTGGATATTGCGTCGATTACTGCCGGGTCGTCGCAGAAGTTGGGCACTACGGTTGTGCGGACTTCCTTAAACACATGGGGCGCTTTCTTGAGCACGTCCATGGAGCGGATTATGGACATTATCAGGTTAAGCGGGTTGTTTTTGGTCCCGGTCATTTTCGAGTAAGCCTCCGAGTCAAGCTTGGTTTTGATGTCAAGCGCAACGTAGTCTATGAAAGGAAGCGCCTTTGCAAGCGCATCCGGAAAATAGCCGCAGGTTTCCACCTTGACCTTTGCCCCATCCTGCTTGAGAAATTTGCACAAATCAGTAAGCGCGGCAGCCTGGTCAAAAGGCTCGCCTCCGGTTATGCATACTGCTTGGGCCGATGGCTGGCGGCGATAATGGTCCAAAAAGAACGAGACGTCCTCTGCTTTGGAGCTCCTGCGGTCCATCAATGCTGGAACATAGCACCACGGGCAGCGCAGCGGGCAGCCGCCGAGGTAGATTACGGTGCAGATTTTCTGCGGAAAGTGGCTGGTTGAGCCGTCAAGGATGCTGGAGTAGAAAAGCTGGCTTGCCATAATGTTCACGCATCAATTACGCAAACAAATCTTATAACCTGCATTGCACGCCAAAAGCAGATGCGTTTGCGTTGCCCTGCTGATGATTTTAAACCCGGTTCGGGTAATATACACATGGCAGTAAAACAGGCAGTGAAAGTGTCCATAGTCATACCCACGCTTGGAAGGCCCGCTGTGCTAGAAGAGTGCCTTGTTGCGACTGCTGCTGCGCTTGCAAAATACGGCAAAAAAAACTGGGAAATCATTGTTGTAAATAATGGAGAAAAGCTTACGGAAAAAAACCATGCAATTTGCAAAAAATTCAAAGTTACAGAGGTGCGCGCAAACCGCACTCTTGGCTCTGCAGCTGCAAGAAACGCCGGCTTTGCAAAGGCAAGCGGGGAAATAATCGCAGTTTTTGATGACGATGCTTTTGTGCTTTCAAACTGGTTTACGGAAATAATCCCGCTTTTTTCAGACGGAAAAGTCGGAGCTGCAGGCGGCTTGGAAATAAGGAATAAAAAAACATCATTTTTCAGCAGGGTTTTACACGGCATCTGGAGGAAAATATTCCGGCAGGGCAAAGTGACAAAATGGGGAAATGTAATCCCCATCCCGGACAGCGCGTTTGGCTTGCAAAAAGTGGACCACCTTCACGGCTCCAATTTTGCATTCTCAAGGAAGGCTCTTGCAAAAGTCAATGGCTTTGACGATGTGTTTGTAGGGCACCACCGCGATGAGACCGACTTTTTGTACCGCATCAGGAAAGCCGGTTTCCGGATTCTCCTCAACCCAAAGACTGGCGCAAACCACGGCCTGGCTTCGATTGGAGGGAACGTGCCGCCGGAAAAGAAAAGGCAATGGGCGTACTGGTACAACCGCAACAACGCGCTTTTCTTTTTCAAGGACGTTTATGACGGCAACCCTTTGCATGCAATTTCGTTTTTCCTGCTTGAGGCAACGTACACGCTGTTTCGCACTATTGCACATGCCAACCCGTACTACATTTTGAAGGCGAACGCTTACCTTGAAGGCATGGTGCTTGCAAGGCAGGAAGGAAAAATATTAGCAAAAAAATAAGAGCACCGAGCAGAAAATCAGGCGCCGGTTTCTTTCCAAATCTGCTCTGCTGCCATGCGCACAGCCTGCAGCGAATTATGCTTTGGCTTCCAGCCGAGCTTTGCAAGCTTTGCTCCATCAAGCATGACTTTTGGAACGTCTCCAGGCCATCCGCGGTCCCCGCCAGTGTAAGTTATTTTGGTGCCTTTTGATTTTGACGCTGCAATGACTTCTTGTGCAATCTGCTTCACGCTCGTCCAATCGCGGTTTGCAATATTATACTGCTCAACGCTTGCTGAGAGCTTCCCAAGCCTTTTGCTTGCACCAAAAAGCATCGCGTCCACGCACTCGTCCACTCCAACATAGGATTTGGTTTGCAAACCGTTGCCAAGAACTGAAAGCTCTTTTGGGTTCTTCCGCAGCTTGCATGAAAAATCGTAGATTACTCCATGGGTTGCACGGGGGCCGACCACGTTTGCAAACCTGTAAAGCATGCCGCAAAGCCCGAAGGTGCCTGCGTATGCAGAGATTAGCCCTTCTGCTGCAAGCTTGGATGCGCCGTAAAGTGAAATCGGCTTTAGCGGGCCGTAGCTTTCAGGAACAGGCACGATAGTGGGCTCGCCGTACACAACTGAAGAGGAAGAAAACACGATCGAACGCACATCTTTTTTCCGCATCTGCTCCAAAAGAGCGTACGTGGAAAGAATGCCCTGGTCGATTTCAATTTTCGTGTCGGTGATTGCCGCTTTGATGTCGGGGTTTGCAGCAAGGTGAAAAACCACATCGGCACCTGCAAGCTGGGATGAATATTGCTCGGGCTTTAGCAAGTCGGCTTTTACGAACGCAAAGTTGCCCTTTCCTTTGTTCTTGCTTAAAAATTCAAGCTTGCCGCTTGAGAGGTTGTCAATAACCGTGACGTCTGCTCCGTTTGAAACTAGGCGGTCAACAAGATGGCTTCCTATGAAACCCGCGCCGCCGGTTACAATGGCTTTTTTTTGCCGGAACATATAGACTATTCTTTGGAATCCTCAGCTATAAATGTTCTTTTCACTCTAATTTGATGGCAACCCTCAACAGGTTGCAAGGGTCCTTTAATGAAGAAGCTTCAAGTCATGCACTACCACCGCAATTACTCGCAAAGCGACGTGGGCGGAGTAGAGGCATACATACGCACAGTGTGTGAAAACCTCAAGCCAAAGGCCGAGTTTACGATACTCACAGACAGGCGCGAGGGGCAAAAACCGCAAGAGCGCTATCCTGAGGCACAAGTCTATAGGGTAAACCCGGCAAGGCAGGAAAAGCGGCTTGTGAACAAGGCAACAGACTTGATTACAGGAGAGCTTGCGCGCCAAAAGAACAGGCTTAGGCTTTTGCGGGACCTTGAATACGACGTGCTGCATGTGCACGGCCCGGTGTGCTACTCAAACACAGTCTCAACCGGCCCGGTGTTTTACCCGTTCTACTCAAGGCAGGCGTGGCTTTCATCTAAAAAGCCGGTTGTTATGACGTTCCACGGCCTTGCCGAGTCAATTCTCAAGGACCAATACCAAACTGCTGCTTTGAACATATATTTTGACATTTGGAAGCGCATTGAAAAAAAGAACATTGAGCGTGCAAACAAAGTCATTGTTGTTGACAAGTATGCATATGATGAGCTGCGTGCAAGAAAAGGGATAGACCGTAAAAAACTTGAGTTCGTGCTCAACCCCATCAACACCGAACTTTTCAAGCCCACGGCAAAAAAGGCCGCAGTGCAAAAGCTTAACTCGCACTTTACGTTCCAGCTTGACTCGGACTTGCTGACTTTCTGCTACACCAACAGGCTGACAAAGGACAAAGGCGCCGAGCACCTCCTGCGGCTTGCAAACAGCATCAGCGGGGAGTACCAGCTTTTGGTCACTGGAAACGGCAAGTACCAAAAGAAAATCCTTGAAGCTGCAAAGAAAAACCACCGGATAAAATACCTTGGCGCAATACCTGCAGAGATGCTGCCGTACGTAGTCAACGCTTCTGACTTTTCCTTCAACCCCACGCTTAATGCAGGCGCGCTGCGCGTAAACATGGAATCAATCGCATGCGAAAGGCCGGTAGTGACCTACGACGGTGGCGACAGGTACCCGCTTGTTGATGGAAAAACAGGAATAATCTACAAAGACCAGAACAAGCTTGCAAAAATCGTGCAAAAGGCAATTGACCACAACAGCCTTGGGATTGGCCAGGACAAAGCCGAATTCCGCAAGGCAAAGAAGCTTTTTGACTCAAAGAACGTCTGCAAGAAAATATTTGAAATTTACCAGGAATCCTTAAAGTAATTCTTTGTATAAGCTTGCAACGCCATTGCAATAACGCTGCCAAGTGAAACGCTTGGCATATTTGCGCGCGCTCTGGCCCATCTTCCTTCTTTTGGATTCGTTTTCATGCAAAAACACCAGCTTCTGCGCTATTGCTTTTGCATTGCGTATGGGAACTATGAAGCCATCCTTGCCATTGCGCACAACCGAGCCCGCGTTTGGAGTCGCGATTACCGGAGTGCCATGGCCCATCGCCTCGTAGACTACGCGGGCGCTTCCTTCCTCTATTGATGGAAGGCAGAATACTGAAGACTGGGAATATAGATTGCCAAGTTTTTCAGGCGACACTTTGTCTATGAAGCGGATGTTTTGCGATTTCTTTGGGACAAAATCCGACATGTCCTCGGAAACCCCGCGGCCAAGGATGATTAGCTCCGAATCGGGAATTTCTGCTTTTGCAAAAGCATCAAGCAAATAGCACAAGCCCTTGCGCACCGGCTGCTGGCCGCCTGCAAACATGACGCGAAAAACGTCGTCCTTTTTTTTCTGCACATTCGCAGGATGGTCCGCGCCATATGGGACGAGGGCGAGCTTTTCCTTTCCGATTCCCTGGGAAACAAAAGAGTCGAAGACGAATTTGGAAGGAACGACAATCTTTGAGGCACGCTTGTATTCTGCTGCTACTTTGGAAAGAAAGAACTGCGGCTGCGGCGAGTATGGAATGCCGAGCTTTGCGTATTCTTCAACAAGCAGCTTTTCCTGATGCAATAGGTGCGTGGTGCCGGACTCTATTACAAGGGGGATTTTTGGGTTTTTCTTCGAAAGCTTTGAATGCGTGCGTAGCCCAAAACCAGCCCACGCATGCAGAAGCTTCGGGTTGTCTTTTGCAATCTCGGAGCTTACAAGCCTGTCGAACAAGTCGTGCTTTCTTGCAAACCAGCCTGCGGAGTCGCGCACGCTGCGCAGGAACTTGGTGCGGTTGAGCACAAAATCAGCAAGAAAATATGCATGGTTGGAAACGTGCGAAGGCTTCAGCCCCTGCTTTTTTGCATCCACAAAAATAGTGTAAAGCTTGTAGTCAACGTCGAGCTTTTCAAGCCCCTGGCATAAAGACAGCCCGTGCCACGGACCCCCTGAACTTATTGCAACATCCATTTGCATCTGCGCTCCCTAAATCAACTATTCTTTCCAAAATACAACTTCTTCAGGATGCCGCGGAAAACTCCAAGCTTGAACCCGCTTTTGCGTTCAACTGCCTTCAATAGCTCGATGTCATCGCGGTCAAAAGCCCTGAGGATGAACAAAAGGACTGCGTATGCTGCACAGTAGAGGAACGCACCAAAAGCTACCCTGCTAAACCCGCGCAGCCCATACGCGCCGTTGAGAAAATACAACGGGATTAATGAAAGGATGCCTGCCAAAAGCGTGCGTGCAAACGAACCTGAAAACGGCTGAATCGATGCGAATTTTCTCACTTCAAGCGCTGCAAGAATTCCCTGTGCAACAGTGCCGATTGCAAAAGCAACAGCAGCGCCAGCTGTGCCGTACGCGGGAACAAAAACAAATATCGAGGCAATAACCAAAACTGCGGAAACAAAGAGGTTGAAAAGGTAAAGGTCAGTTCGCTTGATTACATGCAGATAGTTTACTGCGGGAGTGAAAACCGAGTACAAAAGGTAGCCAATTGAGAGGATGGAAAGCGCGAGTGCGCCCTGGGAGTAGTCGATTACATACAGGAACGTCAAAGCTTCACGTGAAAAGAACGCAAGTATTACACACAAAGGAAGCGTTGCCAAAAGGATTGCCTTTGACAGGCTCTTGTAAAGCTTTTCGGACTCTGATTTTTTTCCAAGCGCAAAAAGCTCGGAGCCTACACTTATGAAAATTGAAAGGATGCCAAGCGCAGGGGTTGAGACAAAGACTGCAAGGGGCATTACCGCGCTGAAAACTCCCGCTTCCGAGGCGCTAACCATCAGGCCAAGCGAAAACAACGCGGCATTGGAAATGACCAGCGCAAGAAGGTTGGATGCGTAAAGCGGGATGGAAAATTGGAAGAACCCTTTGGGCCTTTTTGCAGAAATGACGGATTCAAACCAGGGCTGGGAAAAAAGCTTGCGCGACCAGAATGCACATGCTATGAAGACGATTATTGCGCTTGCAAATACTGAAACGGTAAGCCCAAGCACCCCAAGGCCAATGCCTATTGCGCCAAAGGCAATAAGCGGCCGCAGGCCGGACTCAAGTATGCTCTTTGCTCCGGCTTCGTATTCGACGTGCTTGAGACCGCGGGCAGAAGCGACAAACACCAGCACCAAAAGAAAGAACGGGATAGCCAGCGCAAAAAGCACCAGGGACGGCCACATTGGCGGGGCGTGGAGCACATTTGTTGCTATCCAGGCTGAAGAAAGCGCAAGCCCTATTGCAAGCACTGTTCCTGAAACCAACACGACCCGGATTCCATACCAGAATGAGTTTGCTGCAAGCCCGGATTTTTTCCTTGAAACGGACTCGTCCACTATGAACCTGCCAACCGCAGAATCCACGCCTAACAGCCCAAGCCCGACTGCCATTTCAAACACGCCAAATGCCATGGCAAAGTAGCCGTACTCGGCAGTTCCAAGCTTTGCACCCACCCAACGGAAAGCGTAGCTTGCGATTTTGGAAAAAAGCATTGCAAATAAAAACAGCCCTGCTGCCTTTGCCATCAGCGCAAGATTGCGGTGGTTTGCGCTGTGCGCCTCGCCTTTTTTGGCTGCATTGGGGGGTTGCTTTGTAGACGGCATTTTTACATTCACAGGATAAAAATAGAGATTGCCGCCGGAGTATAAAGAACCACCGCTGAAGGCTTTGGAATGCTGTGCCAAAACTGCATCCTGCCTCTACGGCAAGGGGCTATAAAACCAATTGCACTAAAAAATATACATAGGCACAGCGCGCGTATGCGAAGCTTGCAGGAAAAGTGATTTTCATGGCGAATTTTGTCAAGGGCAAAAAAGTCGTAGTAACAGGAGGCACCGGAAGCTTCGGCAACCACATCGTAGAGTGGCTTGCAAAGATGGAGCCGCAAAGCGTCACAATATACTCGCGCGACGAGAACAAGCAGTACCACATGCGCCACAAGCTTTCTGACAACCCGCTTTTCAAATTTGAAATTGGCGACGTGCGAGACCGCGAAAGGCTCATCGAAGTATTCCGCGGAAAGGACATCGTGTTCCACGCTGCAGCGCTCAAGCACGTCCCCCAGTGCGAGGATTTCCCGTTTGAGGCAGTAAAGACCAACATCATTGGCGCAAAGAACGTGGCAGAGGCCGCAATAGAGTGCGGAGTGCAGCGCGTGGTTGCAGTGTCAACGGACAAGGCAGTGAAGCCAATCAACACCATGGGCATCAGCAAGGCGATGCAGGAAAAAATCATGCTCAATGCCAACGGCAGGGGCAAGACAATATTTTCAGTTGTGCGCTACGGCAACGTAGCAGGAAGCCGGGGCTCGGTAATACCCTACTTCAAACAGCTCATTGAAAAGAAGCAGACGCTTCCCATCACCAATTCGGACATGACGCGGTTCTGGCTTACGCTTGACGATGCCATCGGCTTGGTGTTTTACGCGCTTGACAATGCAAATGGCGGCGAGATTTTCGTGCGCAAGGCAAGCTCGTGCAACATAATGGTCCTTGCTGACGCGATGGGCGAGCACTTTGGCCAAAAGAAGGGCTACCCGACCAAAGTTGTTGGCATACGCGCTGGGGAAAAAATCCACGAAGTGCTTGTCTCTGAAGAGGAGATGGTGCGTGCAACCGAAGAGGACGAGTACTTTGTCATCCACCCTCACGGCACAACAGGCGTTCCGCGGCTGCACAAGCCCTGGGGCGAGTTCACAAGCGGCAACGCAGAGCAGCTTTCAAAGAAGCAGCTTATTGCGCTTTTAGAGCGCATCAAAATCAGCGACTGAGTAAAGGATTTGAAAAAAGAATGGACCTTCTTTTGGGAGCGAAAGGAAAGCTTGGGTCTGCACTGTCCAAGCTTTTGCCAGATACGGAATGCCTTGACCGGCAGGGCCTTGACGTTACCAACAGGCAGGCGGTAAACCGGCTTGTTGCGCAAAAAAAACCAGCAAATGTAATCAACTGCACGGGGTTCACTGACGTTGACGCGTGCGAAGCAAATCCAGGCGAATGCTGGAAGGTAAACGTGTATGCCGTTGAGAACATGCTTGAGGCGTGCGAAAAAACAGGCAGCAGGCTAGTTCATTTTTCTTCGGATTTTGTCGTTGAGCCAGTCAACGAATACGCAAAAAGCAAGCTGGCAGCAGAAAAGATGGTTGAAAAGCACGGGCTTGCAATACGCACAAACTTCTACACAAAAGACACATTCATAATCAAAAAGCTCCTGCAAACAAAGGAAAAAGTCCCGGCGTTTGCTGACCAGCTTTACAACCCAATAAGCATCCAGTCGCTTGCAACCGAGGCTGCAAGGCTGGTCAAGACTAAACGAACGGGAATTGCAAACATTGGCACGAGCAGGGCAATTTCGCCTTTTGAATTCGCAACTCTTGCTGCAAAGCAGTTCGGGCTTGCCAAAGGCCGCATAGTGCCCGCGTCAGTTGCCTCGATGAAGGTGCCGCGGCCCAAGAACACATTTATTCAACCCGAAAACGCATTAATGATAGAAGAAGACCTAAGGCGATTTGCAGATGGACTTGGAAAAAATCCTGAACAGCTCTAAAATACTCATCATAGCACCACACCCGGACGACGAGATAATCGGATGCGGCGGCCTGATTTTGCGCGCACAAAAAGCAAAGGCAAAAGTGCACGTGCTTTTTGGCGCTGTTGGAAAGTGCCGCCAGCTTGTCACCGGCCAGACGGATGAAAACGTGCGGCTTGAGGAGACAAAGCAGGTTGCAAAGCGCTGCGGATACACGTACGAGTTCATGTTTGTAGGTGACGAGTTCATGCGTCTGGACAGCCTTCCGCAAAAGGCACTCATTGACAAGATAGAAGACACAATAAGCAAAGTCAAGCCGGACATAGTAGTCATTCCGTTTGAGGCAAGCTACGACCAGGACCACCGCGCAATATTTTCAGCATGCATGACTGCACTGCGGCCAACGCCCCAGAAAATCAGGCACTTCGTGCCAGTTGTGCTTGAGTGCGAAGAGCCGTACAGCTGGGAAGTGGGCCAGCCGTTCTTGCCAAACTTCTACCTGGACATCTCAGCAGGGATTGCCGAGGAAAAAGTCGAGGCGCTGAAACTGCACACAACACAGTACCGCAAGGAGCCTTTTGCGCGAAGCGGGGAGAACATCCTGCGGATTGCACAGGTCCGCGGCAAGCAAGCAGGAGTGGACGCGGCAGAGGCGTACAGGCTAAAGAGGTTGTACGCTTGAAGGCAGCGTTTTTTGCATACCGCAAATGGGCTTTCGGCCTTTACAGCCAGCTTCCAAAACAGGCCAGCAAATCAATTGCGGCAGTATACGTTGCAGAAAATTTTGAAAAGCCCGCACCAAAGGATGCAAAAGTAATTGACCCGAAAAAAATCAGCGCGCTTGCAGCAAGCCTTCGCAAGGAAAAAATCAGCACGCTGCTTTTCATCGGCTGGTCGTGGATGGTGCCAAAGGAAATCACCGACGAATTCACCTGTGTTTGCCTTCACCCGTCGCCGCTCCCAAAATACCGCGGGGGCTCGCCTTTGCAAAACCAGATTATTGCGGGCGAAGCCGAAAGCGCAGTTACATTGTTTAAGATGACGCAGGGAATGGACGACGGCGACATTTACGAGCAGGAAAAAATTTCACTTGAAGGCGAGCTTGAAGACATTTTTGAAAGAATGTCCTGCACCGGCGCAAAGGCAATCACGCGGATGCTTTCGCGTTTTGAAAAAGGGAACTGCTCTGCAAGAAAGCAGGACGAAACAAG
>JBAZHM010000005.1:0-20843 GCA_041652355.1 Candidatus Micrarchaeia archaeon
CGATATTTCGCGCAGAAACCGCATCACTGCGGCCTATGGTCACCGAGTAAAGAATGGCAAATATGGCTACTGCTGCTGCGAAAAGAAGGAGAAACTCCGTTGAACTCTGTCCCCTAACCCGAACGCTACCCATCAAAACCTGCAAGTAGCAGGAAATTGGGACTTTTTAACGTTCTTAATTATGCCAAAATTTAGAGGGAAAAGCGCACAGCCCGTGCATTGGTCGTTTGTGTTATGCAAACAGGATATTTGAAACTAGCACGCCCTCAACTGGTTTCAGCGGAAATTCACCCACTGATGCTTATTATCCCAATTCCGCCCGAAAAAAGTTGTTGAGTGGAATCTTTCCATGCACTGGACCTACTTGGACATATCAGGATTTATAGAAACCGACGGCCTTTGTGTAGTTGGCGCGGCTTGCTGTCAAGACCCCCACGTTCCGCAATACCTTTTGCGGCACACGAAAGACGACCAGAAGGACGTGGCAGTTTATTTCAACCGGAATGCAGAATTCAAGTTCTCAAGCATGATAAAGGACAAGTTCAGGGTCAGGGCGCTTCTTGAGGAAACCTTGACTGAAATCTCCAACGAAAAAAATCTGACATTATGCGCCGGAGTAATAAGCAACAACGAAGAATTAGAACGCGGCGCTGCCGCCATCCTTGCCTCGATAGTGCCATTGGCAGGTGAGGTACGAATCATGGTGGATAAAGGCAGTTTGGATTGTTTTGACTGCTTTTTTCGAATTAGGGGAAAGTTTGCGGACCCGAAGAAATCTGTTGTATTTCTTGGAAATAAAAAAACGAGCCTCGACACAATAGTTGAACGCCTGAAGGTGAAATCGCCAGTCATCCAGAGAATTGAAATACACCATGCAAGCTCGCACGAGTATTGCGGAATACAGTTGGCGGACTTGGTGGCGGGAGCAGTATTTCAAAAAGAATCCCGCAAAAACAAAGCGTGGTTTGATTGCCTGAAAGGAAAAGCCAAGCTAATGTATTTTTAGTATAAGTGCGGCACTCTTAATTGTCCCCCTGCATTACCGGGCGGGGCTCATTCTTTGGGACGCTACCGCACTAATAGAGTCATCGAGCGAGAATAAAAAACTGCCTTTACCTGAATTCCGGTAAAAAACAGCCATCAAATATGACGCGGTAAAAAAGCATAAAAACATACGGAAATAACATATGTTTGGAGAGTTTGTTATGGCTGGAAAAACAAAAAGTATGGATTGCGTCAAGTGCGGGAGCAAAGCAAAGCCCGCAAAGACAACTTTCCAAGGCATGAGCATAAGCGGGTGGAAATGCGCCAAGTGTGGGGAAATCTATTACGACCCCGCCCAAGCGCAGAGGATACTAGTGTTGCACAAACTAGAGCATGAGGAACTGAAAGCCAAGCTCGGCAGGGTGAAAAGCAATCTCATACTCCGCATACCAAAGGCGGTCGAAGAATGTCTTGGGCTCAAAGAAGGAGAAAAAATCAGGCTCAAGGTGCGAAACTCAACGGAAGTTACACTCACAACAGGTTAAAATATGAAAAAAACGGATTTTGAAAACAAGATTTGCGGAGTCTGCAACAAAGCAAAGCTGCACGGGTTCCAGGAGCAAATCTCTCCTGGCTTCTACGTTGACGCGTACAAGTGCAGCAACGGGCACATCAGCTACACCGAGGAAGTCATGCAAAAAATAGAGGCACTCAACAAGGCAGTGGCGTTGGAACGGCACGCGATAAAAATAGGCTCATCAATCGCAATCCCAATACCCGCACAGATAGCCCGGGCCATGAACATCAAGGCAAAGGAAAAAGTATATGTCACAACTAAGGACAACACGATTATAATACGGCCAAGCTCAACCTGAACTCGCACCTGATTATAAAATCAATTCAACGAAAGTAAATAGGAAAAGATATGGAAACAACACGCACAGCCGCTTCAGCACCCAACAAGATAATCATCGCGGGAGAGCATAGCGTAGTCTATGGGGGGAAATCCCTT
Source organism: Candidatus Micrarchaeia archaeon (assembly GCA_041652355.1). GTDB lineage: Archaea > Micrarchaeota > Micrarchaeia > Norongarragalinales > CAINOH01 > CAINOH01. Next base: position 1,997 of record JBAZHM010000005.1, read on the forward strand.
TGCGCTCCAGTGCAAATCAACGGCAAGAGAAACCGCGCAATAGCGACAATTGCAGCAGGAAGCGGCAAGGTTACAATACTCACAGGAAGGCAGCGCACATATTTTCACAACGGAAAGCCTGCTGGAGAGCGGGACTTTTATCCGGTGCTTGCAGCAGTTGACAGCGCACTAAAAAATCACTGCCAAAAAGAAATTCTCACCGCAGACATAAGCGTTGCGCTGAAATTTTCGGGTTCGCCAAAAGGAACGGGCAACTCCGCGTCGATTTCTGCGTGCGCCATAAGCGCAGCTTGTGCCGCATTCGGCTAAACACTTTCGCAAGGCGAGCTTTATGATGCGGTAATGGTTGCGGAAAACCAATACCACGGGGGAAAAGCGTCGGGGCTTGACCCCATGACGGTGTGCTCAGACAAGCCGATACTGTTCCGAAAGGTCTTTTCAAAAAAAGGAATTAGCTTGGACTATTCACAAAAAAAACTGGAGCTTCCAGCAGGATGCAAGCTTTTTTTGGTTGACTCTGACTGGAAGGGAAGGCGCGCTACAACTGCAGAGCTGATTGGGGCTTTCGCAAAGGCAAACAAAATAGAGTGCGCGCCTGGCGCAGTAACTTCCGAGAGGAGAAAATCGCTTATTGCGCCGTTTGACATGCTTGTTGACTGCATGGAAGAGCAGCTGCACAAAAATGGCGATGCGCAAAAGCTCGGCGAGCTGTTTGATGAAAACCACGCGCTGCTTTCGTGCTTTGGAGTTTCAGCACACAGCATAGAGCGGGTAAGAAAGATTGCAATGAAAGCAGGCGCGCTTGGCTCCAAGCTCACCGGCGCGGGAGGGACCAACGGCGGAGTGCTTGTGCTTGCAAACGATTCTGATGCGGATGCAATAAAGGCACAGCTTACTGCAGCTGATTTTACCTGCTTTGAAATCGAGTTCTCACAAAAAGGCGCAGGACTGGACTGATTTTTAATAAACAGCCGAATGCCTAAACCTCACCGGAAACCCGGCCGCGCAATAATTAACTGCAATATCCTGCAGAAGCGTTCTACATAAGGCGACAAACAAAGCAGTACGAACGCATAAAAAATCTTGCGAACCAATAAAAGATATCATATTGATATCAAAAAGGTGGAAATAATGGAATTTGTCGTAAGATTGGATGGCATGGTAGAGAAAGTCCTCAACACCCTTGTCAAGCAGGGGTATTACAAAACCAAGACGGAAGCCGTCCGCGCGGGAATACTTTGGATGGGAAGGGACTACAACCTCATACCGGACCCCGAGAGAACGCTTGTCTCAAAGAGGATAAAGCAGATGGAAGCCGAGGTCGCTGCAGGAAAGAAGAGGATGATCCCCATCGAGCAAGTCGCCAGAAAAGCTGGCGTTAAAATATGACAGAATATAAAGTGACAGTCAACGAAGCAGTGGAAAAGAAACTGCAAAAGATGGATAATGCAATCAGCGAACGCCTGATTAGATTAATCGCCAGGATGCGTTCAACGGAGCCCGGCAGGCACCTAAAGCACGGCCTTGATTTTTTCGTTGAGGAGGAAGGACAGTATCGTATTGTCTTTCGATTCACTAATCAGGAGAAAAGAATACACTTTGCCGGCGACCACAAAGAATACGAAAAATGGTACCGGAAAGCCGCGCAAAACGGCGGTTAGGAAATCAAGAAAAACGAATGTTAGGAAAACATTATATGTGTTAGATTTTCCTAAGAGTCATTTTTCAACGCGATGAAACGCGCCGAGAAAAATTGGAATAGCAAAAACGGTTTTTTACGCCGAAGTTCCGACGGTGTTTGTGACGTCAACTATCTGGTCGCAGAACACGGTAATCCCGTTTTCATCCAGCGTCATCGGGCAGACGTTCTCGCTTATGCGCGTGTCGCGCATCTTAATGACTTCAACTGCACGTATGCGTGCGCCCTTTTCGCGCAGATGATAAAAGTGGATTATTCCATCAGACAAAAAGTCAGCGCGCTTTGAAGTGTAATTGTCAAGCCTGGCGGGCTCTTCTGAAACTACCATGGTAGTGCAGCCAAGGTCGTGCAAAAGCTCGAACAGCTCAAGCAGCGTCTGCTGCTCGCGGTAGGCGTCCTTTTCAAACATGAGTGAGAATGAAGTCAGCGGATCTAGCACAACTCGTGAGATGTTGAATGACTCTATGGTGTCCCGGATAGTCCCGCCTCCCTGGGCGACAATATCCATTAGGTCCTTTGGCTGGTAATGCAAAAAGATGAAACGGCCCTGGCGCTCGAACTCTTCAAAGTTCCACCCAAAAAGCGCTGCAGTATGGTAGATTTCTTCCTTTGGCTCGGAGAAGCTTATGAACATTGAGTTCTCGCCAAAATCCGCAAGCCCGGAGTAAAGAAACTCAAGGCAGAACGTAGTCTTTCCTGTTCCGGAATCGCCGCCAACAAGCGTGACACTGCGGTGCAACAGCCCGCCGCCAATCATCGTGTCCAAGCCCGCAACGCCGGTGCTGACTCTTGCCGGAACGGAACTTTGAGGCGTTGCATCCATAAGCACAGATTAAGCAACAGGACTTGATAAACTTGTCGAGCGCAAAAAAAATTGAAAAAAAAGCAGTCAGGCCGAAATTATGTCATCCATGTCGCCAAAACGCTCAAGAAACACGCCCAGCCCGAGAATTTTTCCAAAAGACAGCAAAAACGCCATCCGCCTGTTTCCAAGAACATCCAAAAACGAGCGGATTTTCCGGTGTGCAACAAGGGTGCGGCCATACTGGCGTTTCCACTTGCGCTCGTATTCCATTGGCACCCCATGCTGCAGGAAGGAAACTATTTCCCCCGCAGCCACATTGGCACAGCGGCAGGAAAATACCACGCCGCCGCCCGTGCTTGCCTTTACCTGGCCAGCAGAGTCGCCTACCAACAGGATGCTGCCAAGTTGCGTGCGCTTTCGGGGGCGAATCGGTATCATTGCGTAAAACTCGCGCACCATTTTTGAATCCGGGGAAAGCATGCTTTTGATTTCAGGGCGCAAAAAAAACGCTTTCTTGCTTTCAAGGAGGGTGTGCCTGCGCGTAGTGCCTAACCCTATGCGAATGACTGATTTTGACACGGGAACAGACCATCCAAAAAAGCCCGAAAGCCCTTTTGCATCAAGAAAAACCTGCACGCGGCGCAAGTTTGGAACGGTTGCTTTGCAATATTCCGCCTCGTAGCAGAACGCGTAATCTTTTTTTGAAAGCGCAGGAAAGCACGCGGCTTTTGCAACAGCGGAATTTGCGCCGTCCGCACCCACAAGAACTTTGCACCTGAACTTTCGGGTTTTTTTTGCCAGCAGGCTTCTTGCCGTGATTTCATAGCACTCGCCGCTGCCTTTTTTTTGCACTGAAAACGACTCGAAACGCGTATTGAAAAAGAATTTCGCCCCTGCTTTTTTTGCAGAGTTTGCGCACGCGGCGTCGAATGCAAACCGGTCAAGCACAAGCGCCTGAACGCGCGAAGTCTCCACTGAAAGCTTTGCGCCTGCTGCATCGATGTCCGCGCCAAAAATCCTGTTCAGGCTCGAGGAAGAATAGTCCGCATCAATTGAGTCAAGGCCGCGCTTGGAAATTATTGCAGTGCACCGGCCGTATTTTCCCGCGATTGGATGCTCTTCCAATACTGCCACTTTCAGCCTTGCATTTGCACAAAGCTGCGCTACCTTGCTTCCGCTTACTGCGCCCCCAACTATGACAACGTCGAAATCCTGCACTAAAACACCAAAATTAACAGCAGGCAAACGCGCAGCCTGCGGCTCGGATATTACAGTAATTAATACTATGTATGCGGAAATAACCGTTTTATAGCAATTGGAACAACAAACTTATAGCGAACTGGAAAAGCAGCCCAATGCAAATCCAGAGCATTAAAAGCAAAACAACTATCGTGAATTGTTTTGCGGCACTCGTGCAAACAATATGGACATCCAACCACTCCAGGTAATAATCGGCGGCGCACTGTTTGTCGCAAGCGGCTATGCAGTGGCTCTTGCGGCTTTCCCAAAGGATGAAATTGACGCTATTGAGCGGGTGGTCCTGTCGCTTTTCTTTTCGCTTGCAATACCCGCATTCGTTTTGATGGTGGCAAACTTGGTGCTTGGAATCCGTCTTGACACGGTTGCAGTTTATGCAGTGTACTTGCTTGTGGCTGCTGCCGGCTTTGGGTATTACTACAAGTTTGCAAAGCACAAGGCACACCACGCAGCATAAGCCGCACGGGCTGCATTTGCAGATTTTTTAAAACAAGTATCTTAGCTTTAGCATTGCAAGCCCGCAAAGCATCCCAATCAAGTCGGAAAAATGCGCTTTCCCGCCTGGCTTTTGCTGCCAAGAAACCGGGCACTCAAAAACACCAAGCCCAAGCTTTTGGGCTGCTGCCAGCATCTCAACATCCCACTCATAGCCTTTGGAAAGGAAAGGGTATTCGCAAAGCTTGCGGATTGCTTTTTGGGAGAAAAGCTTGTAGCCGCACTGGGTGTCGGCATATCGCAAGCTGAAAAATATGCGCGTGATTGAATTGAAAAAAAAGCTGAGGAACCCGCGGTACAAAGGCCTTTGCCCCCTGATTTTTGCGCCTGCAACCCTGCGCGAGCCTATGACTACGTCTGCTTTTGAAAGTGATTTTACCACGGTTGCAAAACTGCGGTAATCTATGCTTGAGTCTGCATCGAAAGCAAACGCAGGCCCTTTAGTTTTTGAAATCCCAAAAAGCAGCGCGCCGCCCTTTCCAAGCCTTTTGGAACACTCAAGCACGTCCAGGCGTTTTCCAAATGAAGATGAAAAAGTGCGGGCGATATTTGCGGTTGCATCCGTTCCGTCGCATACCACAATAACGTTGAACGCAAGCTTCATGCGCTTTGACCATGAAAAAAGAAGCCTCAGCGTGGGCGCTATTCGGCCTTCCTCATTAAACGCAGGTATTACAACAGTAAGCACTATTTGCACCACACGGTCCGGTATACGCTAATAACGTATAGCGTATATATGTTAATGTCCAACAAGACTAAACAAATTGGCAAATGAAAATTTGGAAAAAAATAAATGCAGATTGCACCAAAAAGGTGGGTAGAACATGTCTTTTTCTATTTTTGGCGGCTATGACGTCCGTGGAATTTATCCTGACGAGATTAATGAAAAGGCTGCGCTAAAAATAGGCTCTGCTTTTGGCGCGCTTTTAGTGCAAAGGGGGATTGCCACCTGCATCGTAGGAAGGGACAACCGCGAAAGCTCGGAAGGCATTGCAAAGGCGTTCACTGAAGGCCTCACAGACTATGCTGGCATTAACGTCATAGACATTGGCCTTGCGCCTACAAGCACCATGTGCTTTGCATTGATGAACAACATGCAGATGGCAGGCGCGTCAATTACCGCATCGCACAACCCAATCCAATACAATGGAATCAAGTTCTATGGCCGCAAGGTTTTGCCGCTTTTTTCAGAAGACCTGCTAAAGGTGCGCAAGTGCTACGAATCCGAAGACGAGCCCGAAAAAGCGGCAGTAAAAGGAAAAGTAACCCGCGCATCATACAATGACAGGCATGCGGAATACGCAGCTTCAAAACACAAGCCGGCCCGCAGGATGAAGGCGGTTATTGACTGCGGCAACTCTGTTTGCAGCCTTGTTGCGCTCAAAATGTTCAAGCTCATGGGAATAGAGGCAGTTGAACTTTTCTGCGACCTTGACGGCCGCTTCCCAAACCACCTTCCAGACCCGCACAAGCGCGACAATTATGCAGCGATTTCGCAGAAAGTGCGCGACGTTGGAGCTGACTTTGGCGTGATGTTTGACGGCGACGGAGACCGCGCGGGCTTTGTGGACGAGCAGGGCAGCATTGTAGACGGCGACTTTGCGCACATACTTTTAATACGCGACTTGCTTTCAAAAAAACCCGAAGCAACTGCGGTTCTTGACTTGCGGCTTTCGCTTGCGGTGTTCGAGGACGCACAAAGCCATGGTGCAAAAGTGGCAATGAGCAAGGCAGGCCGCATGGCAATACATGAGGAGATGGACCGGCTTGGTGCGGACTATGGCGGCGAAGTCACGGGCCACATTTCATTTGCAGAAAACGCAGGAAATGACGATGCGTTCTACGCAACAGCCAAGATGGCCCAGATACTTTCAAACTCGCAGGATTCTTTCTCAACAATAGTTTCCGGGCTTCCACAATACCATTCGCTTCCTGAAATGCGCATACCCTGCGAAAACGAGCGCAAGTTCCACATTGTCGAGGAAGTGAAGAAGGCGATGTGGAAAAGCTACAAAGTAAACGCAATCGACGGGGTCAGGGTTGACTTTGAAGACTCATGGGGCCTTCTTCGCGTATCCAACACCGAACCCCAAATTACCCTGCGCTTTGAAGGAAAAACGCAAGCATCGCTTGAGAAAGTCTATGCGATTTTTTCCGAAGAGCTAAAGCGCAATGGCGTGGAACTTCCTGCACTCAAGTAAAAGCAACGCTTCGCCGCCCAGCCGGGGAAAAATCACTCCAGCTTTAAGTGGCGCACATTCTTTGAAAGCCACGCCTCTGCAGCTGCATACTGCTCGAACTTCTTCTCATCGTTTCTAAAGGCGGTTGAATGCACGATTACGCGCCTGCTTTTTCCGCGCTCGTAAAGCGGCTTGTACTTTGAATGGAGGAACTCGTGAAAGCACAGGTACTCAAGGACAAACACCGGCACGGTTATTGAATCGAATATCCTGCTTACAAGAACTGCGTCAAATGCGCGGTCATAAAACGCAAGCGTCCTCTTTCCACCCCGGTCATTCCAAAAAACTTGCGGCATCTTGTCAAGCATCAGTACATTCGAATATTTCTCCATCACGGTTTTCCCGACTTGCGAAAGGTCATGCGCGCGGCCTTCGTGGTTGTGCTGCCGTTTTCTTCCCCGCATCATGCGGATTGAATCGGAAAGCCGAAACAGTGCGCCTTTTTTTGAAAACTCCCGGTAAGCGCGGACGTATTCGTGGTCTATCTTGCGGCGAAAGAGCCTTGCGCACATGTCAAGCGCAAGCCCGGTCATTACCTCGCGGGTTGAGAGCCGGTATGCGTCGCTGACTTCGGCATTGATTTCCATGGAAACCCTGTTGACTGAAGCGTTGTGCTTTACAGAAGCGAAAGGCCGAAAGTGCGCATGCACGCTATAGCCGGAGATGCCAAGCAATGAAAGCGCAGAAAAAAAGAACGATTCCAAGTCGGAGTCGTCGAAATTTTGCGAATAATCGGAGTCCATGTGAATTGCGCGTACAGAAAGTTGCATCTATGATGTTTTATTGCATTTGTAAAAAATATAAGAAAGCTTTTATACAAACGCCAATTGATTAAGTTACATCTTAACAACAAGGAGGCGCAACAGCAAAATGGCAGCAAAGAAGAAGGCCAAGAAGAAGGCAACAAAGAAGAAATAAGTTTTTTTGTCTGGGGGAGTATTCCCCCATTAATTTTTCTTAAATCATTTTTATTTTTCTTAAATTTCTTTTTCTCGTCTAAAATTTTAAGTTAGTGCAAAGTTATTCGATTTACGCAAGCGTTTGCGCATCAAAAAAAATTCTAAAGTATTTTATATGCTGAACGATTTCTGTAGTATAGTAATCTCACAAGAAAAGGAGTGAAAAAGCAAAATGGCAGCAAAGAAGGCAGCAAAGAAGAAGGCAACAAAGAAGAAATAATTTTTTACCAGAGGGAAAATCCCTTTAGTATTTTTTCTCTTCCTTCCTTTTTGTTTTTTCATTCTAACAAAATCTTTTTTTGAAATCTTTGGGATTATTATCCTAATCCGTCCAAAATGCTTTTTGTGATGAGACTGAGGTATTTCCTAGCTTCAACGCCTTCGGGCGTTTGCTTGCGATGAGGAGTAGAGAGTCATCTGATACTGATTGTTTTTTCCTGCGCACACTGCACAGTATAGAGAAATGCAGCGGGATGCATTGAGGCATACGCGTTGCTTGGCATTCCTGCTTTTGTGCAAAGGTGCGAAAGAAACTCTTCCGCATCAGGAAGCTGATCCCATACTTGCGGAAGAAAAGTCGAACCGGCGCCGTTTGAAAACTCAAGCAGGACGCCATGCTTGTGCGGCACCAGTTTTGAGAGCAGGTCGGCTGCATCAGAATACACAAGCTTTGAAAGCGGGGAAAGGACGGAAACCTCAATTTCGGCTTGCTCGAACTCTTTTTTTGCAATCGGCATAAAGCGCGTGTCAAAAAAAGCTGCGTTAAGCGCGTTTGAATAAACCGCCTCTAAAAGCGGCTTGGTTGCCTGCAACGAACCGATGCAGCCGCGAAGCCTTTCATTTATCGTAAGTGTCACGAATGCCCCTTGTTTTTTGGAAAATCTCTTGGCGTATTTTCCAGCAAATGCATTAAGCTCGTCGCCTGACAACTTTGCTTTCCTTTCAAGCTTGCGGCTGATTGCGTTCTTTGCAACGCAAAGCAACATGTTCATTTCCGCCTGGGAAAACACGGCAGCATTATTTTTTTTCAAAGAACGCATAACAGCCATACCCTACAACCCTCGATCCGCCACCTGAAGCGGCAAAAGAAGTGGAATAATCCATAAGGCAACAAGTCCAGTTGAATTTTTTTGCAAGAATCATTGCAGTGATTATTCCTGTTTTTCCACAAGCATCGATTGAACTTGCACTGACCAAATCAAGCGACGTGATTATCCTTGAGGAAGCTTCGTCTATTTTTTGCGCCTGTTGCTGCGATAGAAAGTGTGAAAGGTCGCTGCTTACGATTAGGAAGGCGCCTTTCCTTGAAAGTGCAGGCGCAAGATAATCTGCTGCCAATTTCGCATCAGTTTCACATGTAAGCGCAGGGTAAATGCAAAAATCCTTGCTGCACGCTTTCTGCAAAAACGGAACCTGGACTTCCAAGCAGTGCTCAGGCGCGTGCGCTTTGCAAGCGTTTACGACAAGTTCCGATTTTCCGCACAGCTTATCTATCGAGGCAGACGCTATGCTTCCAAGGGGCGTGGCCCACGTTGAGAAATTACAAGTTGCAAGCCCTTCAAAAAGCGCATGGTGCGAAGGCCCAAGCAATATGAAATCCTTTGGCTGCACAGCCAATTGCGAAAGCAAAGAATACCCTGCCGCAGCAGTGCCTGCAGAATAAACATATCCGGCATGGGGAACGATCAGCGCTTTGAGTTTTCCCTTTGAATCGCAACCTCTGCGATTTTTGCAGCTGCTAGAAAGCAGTGCAGAAAGCATCGAATCCAGTTCTGCCTTCTTGCCAGGGTAAAAACTTCCAGCGTGTGCTGGTTTTCTTTCACAAGTGCTTGCCATGCTGCTCTTTGCCTCTTGGTTTTGCCTGCTTTTGCTTCGCATCAAGCGTCAATTTCTTTAACTGGCTTTTCTCCCAAATGCCCGCAATGCGGTGGCTGCATTCGCGGCATTTTCCTTTTTCCAAGCCAATTGCATCAACTGCATATCCAACACGCCGCACCAATAATTCGCCGCACTTTGGGCAATGGGTGCTTTCGTAATCTGCAAACTTTGAAGGGAGGTTTCCAACGTAGACGTAATTTAATCCAGCATCAATTCCGATTTTCCGAGCATCAATCAAAGCCTGCGAAGGGGTGGGAACGGCATCTTGCATCTTGTGTGCAGGGTGGAATGCAGTCACATGCCATGGCACGTCCTTGCCTGTTGATGCGATGAATGCGGCGATTTCTTGCAGTTCCTCTTTGGAATCGTTCTTTCCGGGTATTACAAGAGTGGTTATTTCCATCCAGATGCCAAGCTTGCGGCAGCGCTTGACGGTTTCCAAAACAGGCTCAAGAGAGGAACAACAGGTTTGTGCGTAGAATTTTTTTGAAAACGACTTTATGTCAATGTTGATTGCATCAAGAACCGGAGCAATGAATTCAATGGATTCCTTTGACTCGTAGCCATTGGATACGTATACCGTGCCAAGGATTGCTTCTTTTTTTGCGGCAACTGCACAGTCACGGGCATATTCAGAAAAAATCGCAGGCTCGTTATAGGTGAATGCGACGCTGCTGCAATTATTTTCAACAGCTGCACAGGCAAAATCAGCTGGTGAAACATAGGGCAGCTTTTCAAATTCCTTTTCAATCAAGCCTTGCCTTTTTTTTGCATCTGCACTTGCGCCGCCGATTAGCCGGGGCGCCTGTGAAAGCTCCGGGTTTTGGCAGAATTCGCATGCAAAATTGCACCCATAAGTTCCCATTGAGAGTACGTCCGTGCTTGGGAGAAAATGAAAAAGCGGCTTCTTCTCAACTGGGTCTATTGCAATTGACGACGGCTTGCCATAAGCCAAAAGGCAAAGTTCGCCGCCGCAGTTTTTTCGTACCCCGCAAAACCCGGTTGACTGGTCAGAAATCTTGCAGTATCGGGAGCATGCAGTGCATGTGACGATATTTTTGCCTGATTTAGAAAAGAGTGAAGCTTTTTGCATCGGAATAACAAACACCCCTCTCCCATCGCTTTCCCCCGCCTTGCTAAAATTTCAGGGGAACCGCCTAACCATTGACCTGCCGTTTTGTCCGATTGAGCGTGATCTCTGCAATCTCTGCGCACGCGCTTGCAATGCTGTTGTCAAGTTTTGCAAGCATCAAAGTGTATTGTACCGGTGCGCACTTGTTTGCTTGCGAAAGCTCGTCAAGTGCGGTTTTGTAATCTGCCTGCGAGCACTTCCGATAGTCAAGCACAGCTTCTGCTGCATTGCAGTCTGACTCCAAAAAAGCCTTCACAGTTGCATGATACTGCCTGCTTGCCTCTGCACACATCAAATCAAGCTTCTTTGACGGAAACTCCTTGAACTTGCTGTTGTGGCCATCGTGGAACTGCATGCCAATCTCGGCAATATCATCTGCAATGTGCTCAAGGTTGCGTGTTGCTATTGCGTAATCAATGCAATCCGCGCTTGCCAGGCCCATGGCAAGCAGCACGCGCGTGTCTGAAAGCGCCAAGTTGAGCTGGCGAAGGATGAGGAACTTGAGCCTATCAACTTCATCATCGCGCAGGCGCAATGCCTTTGCCGCCTCGAAATTTTCCTTGCGGATTGTCGCGCACAGCTCTGAAAATAGGTTGCCCACAAGAAGGTGCATCCTCCCAAAAGCGCGCTCAACTGAAAGCTCCTTTTGCGAGTAAAAATCGCGCACAAGTATGGACGAGCCGGTCTCATCCGTGACTTCCATGCCTATGAGCCTGCGAGTCTCATCAAGAAGGACTTGACGCAGGCTGTTTGACATCGTGTTTTTTGAGTAGAAAAGAATTCGGTGCGAGCCTGCAATATAGCACGCGATGAACTTCCGGCGAAGCGAGTCCGGCTTGAGCGAGTCTATGCACACTTTCTCTTCCCGTGCGCGCATAGCCTCCGCTTCGGCGTTTTCTGCGTCAAGCACAAGCGACCCTCCCGCTGACTCTAAAACAGTAAGCCGCGCGCCTTTTGCTATGCCCTTGCGTTTTGCCCATTCTTTGGGCAGGGAAATGGTGTAAGTTGACGTTCCTGTAAGCTGTACGCGGCGAACTGATGGCATTCAAACCCACTGATAGGAAAGTAGGTCTATATAGAAAAAAGCCTTGTGATTGCACTAAAAGCATGGTGCGCTGTTTCAACAACGGAAAAATGGTATATTCGCGGTTAAAAAATCAGAATACGCCCTAATTGATACACTGCACAACAACAAAAAACGTGATAAAAAATGAAAGTTTTCATAGATGCATCCGGCGATGACGGCCAACAGCCAGGGAAAGCAACGAATTTTTACACGCTTGGCTTGGTCATCTTTGAAGACGACGGCTATGAACAGTTTCTAAAGGAATTGAATACAGAAGTGCAGGGTTTGATTGAGGTCGAACGCGGCTTTAAAGTCAAACCGGAGTTCAAGTGGAATAAACTAGATGACCGAACAAAAAAGATTGTTGCGGATAAAATTCTGTCAAAACGGGAGATAATTCCAGTAGTATTGTTCGCGGACAAATTTGACCAGACAAGCGGGTGGATTGACATCCACCTGACTGAGACGCAATTTCGTACGCATATGCTGCGGTCTTTGCTGTGGATGGTCTGTTCCACAGCCAACATAAATTCAGACCATAATCGAATTGACTTAGAATTCGATGAAAACCTTGCAGAGCAATTCCAAAAACTGCTGGTCAAAGAGGCAAATAAAATCAAACGAAAGCAAATTTCATTCACTACGGGAATAGACTCAAAAGACTCTTTTGGCATACAGATAGCGGATTGCCTTGCCGGCTGCTATAATGATTTTGCCGAGGGAAAAAATGAGATTTATCGCAGTATCCGGGACAAAGTTTGCGAGATTGAAGTATCAGTTGAAGGCAAGAAGATTGTACAGAAAATGATGATAAACAACCTGTCTACGCTAATAAGATAAACGAGTATGCGCGGAACCTACCCCATTTGTACACCATACGGTGCCGGAATGGCTCGGATTTGACACCGCGCAATATACTTGTACAACTCCGGATTATTAAGAATTCCTAGCTTATAAAGGCAAAAAGAATAAAAAAAAGAAAAAAGGAAGAAAAACAGGCGTGGGAGCCTGCAAGCCCTATTACAGGCTTACAGCTCGCTGTTTCTGCGCGCTATCTTTCTCTTAAGGCGGCGGCGCTTCTTCTTGATCCATTTCCAGCGCATGTGGTTCTTTTTCTTCCACTTTCGGGGTCTTGAGCCCATCAAATTTCACTCTCCTATGTAAGCATTGAATATCGTTGAATACAGCCTGACTGCCATTAAACGTCAGATTTAATCTGGCAGAAAAAGATGTTATTCTTTTGTAAAAGTTATCGTATTTATTACCCTCGTATGGCAAAAAAACAGGGCATTTGCCTGCTGGTTCTTAGGCAATGTAACGGCCGCGGCCTTCTATATCGCATAGTTGCCGAATCGCCGCAGCGGAATTTTTCGGGTTTGTTTTTTTGTATCCGGACAAAAAGCCTGAAAATTCGGCAGCAGGAACGGATTTTTTGTAAAGAAGCAGGTCCGTTGCGTAGTCTTCGATGCGCAAAGAAAACCCCGAAAGCCCAAAATCAATCACATAAAGCCCATCCTTGCAAAGCATCAAGTTTGTGGTGGTATAGTCGCCATGGCAAATTCCTGCAGAATGCAAAAGCCCCAGCAGCTCTCCTGCATTTTTTGCGTTTTTACTGCGAATGCCCTTGCTTGAACGCGACAGGAGATTGCCTCTGAGTTTTTGCAAAACTATCCTCATCCTCTGCGAGTCCACAAAAAGCACAAGCGGGCATAAAACGCCAGCCTGTTTTGCAGCGCAAAGCATCTTGGCTTCTGAAAGCGTGCGGGAAAGCCTCAAAGGCGAATCGATTTGCGCAATGCGGTACCTTTTGCTTTTGCGTTCCTTTACAACCGCGGGATTTTTCAAAAAAAGCGTTTCACTGACATAGCCTTCCGCGCCTTTTGACAGCAAAGCAGGAGCCATCATTGATTACCCGTTGATTTTTTTGCGTTCTTTCCGTTCTTTTTCAATTCGCCCATTATTTTTTCCTGCGCAATTGCACCCTGCCGCAAAATCTTTGGCTTTCCAAGAAGGCACACGATAGTGGAGACCGGGGCTTGCGCCAAGTTTCCGGCGTCAATAATCAGGTCGGCTTTTTTTGAAAACAAGCCAACCGCTTCGGCGATTTCGTAAATTGCCGACTCGCCGGAAAGGTTTGCGCTTGTTGACACGATTGGCGCGCCAAGCCGTGCGGACAGATTGCGTGCAAATTCGTTTGCAGGAATCCGGAATGCGACAGTCTTTGCGTTTCCAGAAGCGGCGATGGGCGCTTTCTTTTTTGCAGCAATTGTAAGCGGGCCCGGCATGAACTTTCTTACAAGAACCCGTTCTGCCAAAGTCGAAGACACAAACTGCGACACCATCTTCTCATTAGCCATGATTACAGGAAGCGGCTTTGTGCGGTCGCGGTGCTTAATTGCGTATATGCGGCCAACCACCTTTTTGTCAAGCCCGTTGCAGCCCAATGCATATGCAGTCTCGGTGGGGTAGACGACTACTCCGCCTTTTTTCATCACTTCCGCTGCAATTGCAACTGCAACCGGGTCGTTTGCAGAAAAAATCGGGCAGTGAAAATCAGGCGCATGCTCCATTGATTTATTTGCTTTCGGCCTTGTTTTATTTTCCATATGATAACCAAACCCTTTTTGAAAATTATTCCCAAGTGATCTTTTCCAAATCCATGCGCAAGTCCTGCACAACGCCCAAATTCATGCCTTTTGTGGTTTTGTGTTTTCCCTGCACCATTTGCAGCGCAGTAAGTGCAATCATTGCAGCATTGTCCCCTAAATACTGGTCTTGCGCCATGCATAACCTTGCGTTGTTTTCTTCTGCAACAAGCCCCATCATTTGCGCTAGCCGTTTGTTGCGTGCGTTTCCACCGCACAGCAGAATTTCTTTTTTTTGCGCATGGCAAAGCGCGCGCTCAGTTGCTTCGCATAAAGCCGCAAACGCGGTTTCCTGCGCGGAAAAACAAATGTCGTTGGAGGCGACTCCTTCTTTTGAAAGCTTTTGCGCATAGGTAAGCATTCCCGAATACGACATGCTCATCCCTTTGATTACATAAGGCATCGGAACGTAATTGCAGCCCGGCTTTGCAGCAAGCGTTAGCACGCCAACAGCATCCGGAGGGCTAAGGTTCAACGACCGGCCAAGCATGTCAAGGAAGTTGCCAATGCCCATGTCAAGGGTCTCGCCAAGCACATGATAGCGGTCCTTTTGCCTGCATAAAATCTGCGTGTTGCCGCCTGAAACATAAACTACAAGAGGGTCGGTTGCGCCTGAAAAATAGCGCACGACTTCCGCATGCGCAAGGGCGTGGTTTACCCCTATTACAGGAACTCCTAAAATTGAGCCAAGAGCCCGCGCAGTGTCTGCGCCAACAGAAAGGCAGTGTCCCATTCCCGGGCCGCGGGTATACGCGACAAAATCAATGCCGGAAAATGAAAGGCGGGATTTTGAAACCGTTTCCTCAAGAAGGGCTCGCATGTTCCTTGCATGGTGCTCCGCAAGCTTGCGCGGAATATACCCTTCCTTAAGCGAGGGGTATTTTGCGATGCAGTTTGAAAGGATTTCAATTTTTCCTGCATGCTTGCCCTCAGAACCAGCCCTGCGCGCTACAGCCATGCCAAAAGTGTGGGCAGAAGATTCAATTGCAAGACAAGTCGTTTCCATTTTTTCACTTTAACAAGGCTTGGCTTGAGGAAAAATAATAAGTTGCCCAAACAACAAAAACACATTTTGCTACGCAGCTTGTCCGAGTATTAATGCCATTGAAACGCCATTGTACAGAGCATGGGCAACAATCGGCGCTATAATGTTGTTAGTTTTCTTTACATACCAAGCCAAAAGCAAGCCAACGGCAACTGCTGCAGAAATTTCAATTACCGAGCCGTAGAAGTAGTGCGCCAAGCCAAAAGCGACGCTGCTTGCAACAATGCCGAACTTTTTGTTCAAAAGCCCCCTGAACAAAAGCTCCTCGCCAATCGGGCCAAGGGTGACTGCAAGCATAAGAGCAAACGTCCCTTGCTGGCGAACTATTTCTGCTACGTTTTCAGAATCTGCAAACCCAAAGTGCGACACCACAACGCCAACCAAGCTTACGGCAAGAAGCATTACAAGAAACAGCCAGGCACAATCAGACACCAGCCGGACTGTGTTCATTGGCAGCACGCCAAGATAGGAAAGCGCCTGGCGCGGAGCCTTTTTTTCCAAAGCAAGCCAAACGAAAGGTGCAAGGAAAATCAACGCGGACAAAAGAACGCTTGATGACACGCTTGCTACAAAAAACACCGCAAGGGTTGCAAGCCTAAAAGACAGGGAAAACACAAAGCCGAACCGCTCAACCAAAAACGAGCACAGCATGCCAATTGCAAAAAGCACGCTTGCGTTCGCAAGATAATCCAAAAATCCAGGTGAGAACGGCCAAGCCAAAAGAAGGCCGTAAACCATCGCACGGCCGGTGTTACCCAAAAGCCCTGGCGGGATTACTGCGCGAAAGAACAATTCCTCTGCGGCAAGCAGAAGAACCGCTGCCCACAACGGCGCCGCTGCAAGAGCGTCAAGATACCCGAAATGCGTAAGCTTGTGGGAAAAAATAAAGTAGCCGATTACAAAAAGCACGGAAAGAAACAACAAAAGCACAAACTTGGATGATAGGCTTTCCCATGCGGGGTTTTTGTGCGTTGGGTGCGCCAAAATTTGCGAAATGGCACCGGCCCTTATTTTTGGCGAAACATAAGCGCAAAACAATGCTGCAACAGCAAGCACAATGGCGAGCGCTAAAACGGCCATGGAATCAACTTGCACAGATTAGGGTGCGGGCAGTTAAAAACAAAACAGAAAAAATAGAAAAAGAATTTTGGGCTGCAAAACCCAAATCAAATCATTTCGGTGTAGCCGCACTTGCCGCACGCATAGCGGGCCTTCTGGCCTTTCCCATCGTGCTTTGCAAGCCCGTATCCGGTGCCGCACTTGGGGCAAGACCGTCCGGCTTTGTAGGCCTTGGTTACGCGGGCTTTCTTCTTTGCTTCTGCCATATGACAATCAACTCTCTAAATGTAAAAACTGCGGCCCAAAAAGCCGCCTTAAAACTTAAGCCTTCTTTTCTTCCTTCTTCTTTGCCGAGCGCTCAAGGCGCGCGAACTTGTAGTTGCTTTCGGTCTTCTTTGCAGCCTCAGCTGACTTGTAGACCATTGCGTGAATCTCCACAGCCTTAGTGCCGAACTTCTGGCCAATCCGGTCAATCACCACGCAGTCCTTTGAGCACTTGCATGCGACGGACACCGACTCTGCGACCTTGTCGCGCGAGGGTGTTGGCGAGCCTGTTGCAGTGAATACGATTTCCTTGCGGCCAAAGAGGGCGTTTTCCTTTTCGCTTACTTTTTTAAGTTCCATAACAAAAACCACCGTTTACAAAAATAAACCTATTTTATCTTCAGCGCATACCTGCCGGGCGCCTTGGCGCCGATGGTAGTTGCAACTTCGGACGTAGTGTCCATGATGAAAATATATCCCATCCACGACTTTGAAAGGTCGCCTGCCTGCTGGCAGTTGGGGCACACGTCACCTTCGACTATGAGTCTGCATTTTTTGCATGCTTTGTGAACCACAAAAACACCTTCTAAAATTTATCCTGAAATCTTTCCCAGGCCCGATGGCCTCATTGTAAGCGCAATCTTGCTGTTGAGGATTGTGTCCTTCATGCTGACTGTCGCGACTTTTGCGCGCACCCAGTCTCCCTTCTTGATGCCCTTCTTGCTCTCGCGGCCTACAAGCATTCCCGTCTTCTTGTCGTATGAGAGGAAGTCATCTGCAATCTGCGACACGTGCACCAGGCCGTCGATTGGACCGATGCGAACGAACGCGCCGAACTCGACAATCTCAGTCACTTCGCCTTCCACCACTTCGTTTACCTTGGGAGTGTAGACAAGCGCATCGAATTCCGCATCAAAATAGGCTGCTCCATCGCCTTGGATTATGCGGCCTTCGGACTTGACGGAAGCGTCAAAAACACTGATGACTACGCCGTACTCGCGGTGTACCGTGCGCTCGTACTGGTCGCGCAGAATCTTTAGTGCTGCCTCTGAAATCTTCATTCCAAAAAGGTTTGGCGGAATCCTTACGGACTCGGTGAATGTGCATACGCGGAACATTTTCAAAACCCCCGAAACATCTTACAAAAAACATCAATTATTTCCTAATCATTCCTTTGCCACGTCGTGACAAGGTGGTTCTTTTCCCTTGAATGGATAAGCTGCACCAGGCCAACTTCCTTGAGCCTCTTCATCAGCTTGCGGTCCTCGGTTACCACCGCGACTTTTCCGCGGTGCTTGGTGGCGTAATCTATTATCAGGTCGTCCACCTTTCCCTGGCCGGGAATTATCTCGGCACCCTCCTTTTTGAGAGCATTCATTATCGCGCCCACGCGCAATATTTGCTTTCGCGTCTTTGTCGAAAGCTCGTTTGCCGACTGCGCAAACACAACAAACTCCGCCTTTCCGTCAACAAGCTTTTCTGCCTGCCGGAAAATATCTATTCCCCAGTCGAACGGCATCAACAGCGCATTCGAGTCTAGGACGATTTTCATTGTGATTCCCTTTGCTCCCCTTTCCTTGCGGAACGAGACCGTTTGCATTTCTTTTCCTTTAGCGGGCCCGACGGGATTCGAACCCGCGACATCTTGATTGCTTTTCCTCCCACTTGCGAAACTAAAACGATGCAAAAAAACAAATCTCGCAAGAAGGAGGATTAAAAGTCAAGCGCTCTAGCCAGACTGAGCTACGGGCCCTCTTAACTTACTAAGAATAGGGTTGAAAAGGAATTAAAAGGGTTTATTTGGCGCAAATATGGCGCGGGTTAATATGCTGTGAAAAAATAACCGTAGAGAGGGATTACTTATGAACAGGAACACAAGCTTCATCGCCATTTTCATCATGCTCTTTTCGGCAACAGTGGCCGCAATAAGCTGCGCACAATCACCCCAGTCCGACGAGATATTCAAAAAGGACCTTGGTTCCTGCGTTCTTGACGGCAACATAAGGCACTGCACATTCACTACTGAATCGGAAATCTGCAACGCCACGGCAATCAAGCCATGCCAGGTCGAGTACGGCAGCTCGTACGCATACAACGACAAGAACATGATATACAACGAGAGCCTGGTAAGCTGCTACGTCATCCATGATGGGGCGAAGCTTGCATGCAGCAAACCATACGTGACGAATGAGGAAGACTACCCTTGGGGAACAGTCAGGGACATGGCAGTGACGCTTCCTTCCTGCGAGAATGGCGACGTGTACCAAGTCATCACGTCAAGCAATTTCTCAAACCAAAGAACC
>JBAZHM010000006.1:0-20198 GCA_041652355.1 Candidatus Micrarchaeia archaeon
TGTGTTGCCATTGTTGCTGGAATTTTTCGAGGCATGGAAACCGAAAAGAATAATCACTGCAGTAGCTTTTCAACCAATCGTTTTCGTGACTTTTTTTACCCAATGCAATGCATCAATTGGCAGGGCAGCAATAACCAATCAATTTAACGTTTATCCGCCCAACCTTACTTTATCTGTATGGACCTTCAGCAAAAAATCGCATACAATTATTTCTTCTCGCGCCAATCAAAGCAGCTCCTGTCATCTTTAGGGTTGGGCGGGATTGCAAACGAAGACTTGGAGCGCGGACAGGACTTCTGCCTGCGGACAATACGCCACGCACAGGAAAAAGCGCCATTCGAGCCGTGGGTGGCGCAGGACGGCGACGAGTTAAAGTGGATTGCACTTTCAAGGATGCTTTTATCCAGCGCAGCAAACCCCTTCGCATCCAGGCTTTTTGGAGAGGGAATTGCAAAACTTTGCGTTGCCCGGCTGCGAATCGAGCAGGACCTGGTTTTTCTTTCAGTGCTTTCACAGCTTTACCCGACAATAAAGCAAGACGACGGGAAGTACACCCTTGGCATGGCAGACTACATCAACGGCTCAAACGAGCTGGTGTACGCGCCAATAGACAAAGGCCAGATTACTATTGAAAAGGAAGCCCTGCTTGAGATGGCTTGCAAGTTCTTCTCAACAAAAGCATCGGACCTTTCCGGGATAGACAAGAACCTTCTTCCGCAAATGGTAAAGGAATTCTCAACGGATTTTGCAGCAGCGCTTCCAGTTTCTCCAGCAATTGCCCTGAGGCAATTCGAGGGGAAATTCCTGAACCAGGCTTGCATGAAAAAAATCCTTGCAGGAGTCGGGGAAGGAAAACGGTTCTACGGAAGCATGGCAATAGCCATCGCTTGCCAAAAGGACGGCCTTTCAAAAGAGGAAGCGTCTGCGCTGATGAAGCAGTACGTGACAAGCTGCCAGCGCTCGTCTCATGAGTTCCGCGAAGGCGAGGCGCTTGCGTCGCTTGACTGGGTGTACAAGCACCCCGGAATCAACCTTTCGTGCAAGAAGCTCCTGCAGCAGGGGCTCATAGACAAGTATTGCGATGATTGCCCGCAGATAAAGAAAGCCAAGGCGGGAGAATTTGCGATTGGAAACAAAGATGGTGCAACAAGGAAGTAAAACATAGCAAGTGCACGTGGGATGCAATGACCGAAATCAAAGCTGCAGATGATGCCGATGCCAGGCAGGAACTTGAGCACACCAAGGAACGAGAGTTCATCCTCAAGCACTTCCAGCAGTTTTACAAAGAGCATCAAGTCCATGTTCCTTCCATTTCAATGCGCGAATTCGGGTTCGGGTACGAAAAGAAAATCGATTTGCGGCACAAAGCATTCCAAAGCCAGCGCGACTTGCAGGATTATTTTGTCTCAAAAGTCCCGCTTTACGCTTCATACTCCGCTGCATTTTACGAGTACCCGCAAGCGCGGCCTATGAGTGCAAAAAACTTCCTCAAAGCAGAATTGATTTTTGACCTTGACGCAAATCCAGCGCATGAAGGCCACAATCCCGTGATGTGCAGCCACTGCCAGGAGACTGTGCGCGCAGACGCAATCCGGCTTCTGGAAGATTTCCTGTTTGCAGATTTTGGCTTTTCAAAAGACGAAACAACTGTGAACTTTTCCGGAAGCAAAGGATACCACGTGCACGTTGCAACTGATGCTTTGATGCAGCTGACTTCGGCACAGCGCGACCAGCTGGTGGAGTATGCTGCCGGAGTGAATGTGGATTTTGCGCGTTTCTTTTCAGTGCAAAAGCACGTGCTCAATGCGCGCTCGATTGAAACCATCTCCGGCCCCGGAGCGGAATCCAAAGGCTGGGCAAAAAGAATCCTTGACCGCGCGGTTGCGATACTTTCACTTCCGCAAGAGGAATTCACGGCAAAGCTGAAGAAAGCAGGCTATACAAAAAAACAGGCGGAAACCATTTTCGCAAACCGCGACTATGTAATTTCCCAGCTTTCGCAAGGCCGCTGGTCCGCAATAGAAAAGCCCAGCCTTTTAGTTGCAGAAATTGCAGCAAGTGCAGGCATTGGAAGAAACGTCTCGCTTGACCGCGCTGTGACAACTGACATGAGCAGGCTCATACGCATTCCGGATACGCTGCATGGAGACACTGGGCTGATTGCAAAGAATATTTCTTTTGAAAAACTTTCCGATTTCGACCCGACTGTTTCCGCCCTTGCTTTTGCAACAGACAAAATGCAAAGCGTGATTGCGCTTGACCACTATGACTTCTTCTACGCAGGAAGCTCGCATGCTCTTGAAAAGGACCGCATCAAGGAAGTTCCGCTTGCAGTTGCGATGCTGTTGCTGTGCAAGAAAAAAGCATTGCTGCTTTAAGCGTTTGATCTTTGTCGGCCACACTACACTATAAAAAACATCAGCATCACGAAGACTTCTGCACACAGCGCAAATGGGTTTTTACGCTATTGCGCTCATCATTTTTCCAAGGGGGGCATTCCAATCTCATGTCAGGCGACGACTTCTTTGAAAAGCTTCGCAAGATACAGCTTTCCGAGCGAAGGCACGCCATGCTTTCCCAAATTGACGAGGATTTCTACTCCGAGCTGAAAAAGCGGATTTCGCAAGCAAGCTCAGGCGACGCAGCGTACGGCGAGGACCGCGAGTACAAAAACATCTGCGCAATAGGAAAGGACATCATTCTTCGCAGGAAGCAAAAGATTGTGGCAAAAGCCCAGCGTGACCTCTCATCAAACCAAATCAACAGCGAAGGCCTTGCAAGCCAGGAGCGGGAGTTTTACATTTCTTTTGTCGGCCTTCTCAAGCGCATGGACATGGTAATTGAAAACACCGAGCAGCAGCCAGCCAAAAAGCCGGACTTGGGGCCCGCACAGCCGGCATTGGCTATGGATGACCGGGCTTTTCTTTCCATCAAAGTTCGTATGCTTGTCGATGTTCCGGAGTTCCTATCAAGCAATATGGAATCGCTGGGCCCGTTTGCACATTCACAGGTTGTCAGCCTTGCAAAGGAGGACGCGGACCTTCTTGTAAACCGCAACCTTGCCGCCGTCTTGCAAGAAGCACGTTAAATATACTTTCGCGCCATAACCATTATCATTGCAAAATCCTTTTTTTGCTAAACTTTGGGTGAAATTCATGAAGATAGCTCCGACGGTAAATGCCATCTGCAAGAAATGCAAGACGCACACTCCGCACAAGGTAAAGGTTACCACTTCCAAGATCAAGCCAGGCAGGACCCTTGCATGGGGTTCGCTCAAGCACGAGCGCAAGCTTGCAGGCTACCACGGCAAGGTCAAGGGTAAGGCCAAGGTAAAAAAGCAGGGCATACGCAACCGTGTGATGCTTGAGTGCTCAGTGTGCCACAAAAAGCACGAGCGCGTCATCTCCGGCCGCATGACCAAGAAAGTCGAAATCAACAAGTAAGTTTTACGGTGATTTTAATGAGTAAATTCCTTTTAGTCCGCTGCGAATGCGGAAGCGAAAACGTCGTGTTCGGAGACTCCAAGACCGATATCTTCTGCCCGGCATGCGGCAACGAGATGGTAAAGGCCTCAGGCGGCCGCGCAGTCATAAACTGCAAGGTCGAAAAGGTCCTAGGATAGTTTTGATGTGAACGAAATTTTGGCGCCAATACCCGACCTGGATGAGTATGTCATTGCGACAGTAAGAAAAATCATGCCCTACGGCGCGTTCTGTTCGCTTGACGAGTACGGTGGCATTGAAACTTTCCTTCACGTTTCCGAAGTATCCTCGGGCTGGATACGCAACATACGCGAGCATGTAAAGGAAGGCCAGCGCATTGTAGCTAAAGTCATGCGCATTGACTCGCAGAAAAACCAGATTGACATCAGCTTGAAGCGTGTCACCGAAGCTGACCGCAAGCGAAAGCTCCTCTCATTTACAAACGAGCAGCGCGCAACCAAGCTTTTGGAGCACTGCGCAAAGAAAATGAAAGTGCCTCCCCAGCAGGCTATTGACGAGGCTGGAAACGCGCTTGTTGCAGAGTTTGGGGACTTGTACTCTGCTTTTGAGGCAATTTCAAACAGCCAGCCTGTAACGTCAAAAATCAAGCTGGAATGGCTTGCTGTTGTGACTGAGGTTGCAAAGCAGGAAATCAAGCAGAAGTTTGCAGCACAGCGCTATGTTCTCAAGCTTGAAAGCTATGATGGAAAGGGCGTTGAGATAGTGCGCAACGTGCTTTCCAAAGTCGCATCGTCTGGCACTTCTGAAAGCGTAAAAGTTGCAGTGCACTACGTTGGCGCGCCAAACTATTTTGTTGACGCAACGGCAAAGGACTACAAGACCCTTGACAAGTGGTTTTCAAAAGTAACCGCAGCAGTTACCGCTTCAATCAAAGCAGACCTTACTGATTTTTCATTCGACAAGCTCAAAGCGTAATTTTGGGCGGGAAATGCACAAGGTGCAAAGATTAGCATGAAAGCCCTCAAGTACTGCAAAAAATGCAAACTCTACACCATGGCGGAAAGCTGCCCAAAGTGCGGCCAGCAGGCTGCCACGCCTCACCCTGCAAAATATTCCCCGCAGGACAAGTTCGCACGGTTTCGGAGAGCAGAGCTTTTGGAAACTATTTAGTCCCAACCTGTTTTTCCTTGCCGATGAATTTCACTCCTGGAAATGGCTTGAAATGACTGTCCCCAGTAACAATTTCCAAGTTGTTTGCCTTTGCCTGGGTGAATATGATTGCGTCAATCATTCCCATTCCCGGCGAGATTTTTCTCATATTAAATAGGTTCTTTCCGGCTTCTTGGCAGTTCTGCGGGGTCACGTCAAGGATTGCCGCTGTGATTCTGATTGCATTGACGTGCTCCTCGGCATTCCTGCCTTCCCTTTCGCACCAGAACGCAATTTCCGCAAGGGTAAGCACGCTTGCATAGACTCCCGTTGCTGGCAAAGATTTCCTGATTTTTTCTCCGGTTTCCGATCCGTAGAATATTTCAGTGAACGCCCACGTATCAAGAAGCATGTTTTCATCTCCTGTGAGGCAGGGGCCGGTCACGCCTGTCGCGAACAAATGGCTTTGCACCGCGCATGCTGCCCATCAACCTGTCAAGTGCGGAATAGTCTGTATTTACTATGTTCAGCCTGATTTCGCTTCCTTCGGATAGGTTTGCCTCTTTTAGGATTTCTTTTGGGATTATTACTCCCAGCGACGAGCCTAAGGGCCTAACTTTTGAGACGAATACTTGCATAAAACTCACATTATAATATGTTATAACAATTGTTTTATTGCTTTGCAGGCCGCGTTTCCGCTGAAAAGCTTTCGGCGCATTTGCCAACCAATAAAACGCCACCATGCCTATTATCTTTAGACAGGTGAAGAAAATGACATCAAAGAAGGCAACATTCACCCCTCCAACTGCCGAGGGATTCTCACGCTCGCAGGTTTCCATACACCGCAATGCAAGCCCAAAGGACCCGCTTTTGGTTGTGGGGCTTCCCGGAATCGGGTTTGTAAGCAAGCTTGCAGTTGACCACCTTGTAAAGCAGGTCAAAGCAGAGCGCATTGCAACAATCTACTCGCCATACTTTCCAAACCAAGTCATCGCGCTCAAGTCAGGCAAGCTCCGAATGTTCTCCATGCGGTTTTTCTACAAAAAACTCAAAAAACGCGACGTAATCTTTCTCAAAGGCGACATCCAGCCGCTCACAATAGAAGGCCAGTACGAGGTTTGCTCCAAAGCGCTCGAGTACTTCGGCTCGCTTGGGGGAAACCAGGTAGTTTCCATGGCCGGTTTTGCCGTTGCGCCAAAAGCCGACAAGGTCCCTGCAATTTACTGCACAAGCACAAGCAAGACAATGCATGCAACTTTCAAAAAACTTGGCGCAAAGAACGTGGAAAAATCAATTCCCATTGTCGGAATGGCCGGGCTGTTTCCCGGGCTTGCAAAAGCATACGGCATGAAAGGCGTGTGCCTTCTTGTGGAAACGCCTGGAACGGTAATTGATGCAAAAGGCGCCACTGCACTTGTGCATATCCTCGGTTCGGTAACTGGTGAAAAGTTTGAAACCGCATCCTTAGAGGTTTCTGCAAAGAAAGCAGAGGAAATGATCCGAAAACTCAACGAGCAGGCTGCCCCGGAAGAGCCCAAGGCAGGCGAAGCGGCGCAGAATGACATCCTAAAGCGAAACGAAAGCCTTTCGTACATCCGCTGAACTGGCGAAAATCATGGCACCCGACCAGGAAGCCGGCAATTCTTCGCTGACTTTTGCAGATTTGCACATCCACTCGAAATACTCGCGTGCGGTATCGCAAAAAATGAACCTTGAGGGCCTGCACGAAGGCTCGCTTGAAAAGGGGCTTGGCATTGTTGCAACCGGCGACTTTACGCACCCCAAATGGTTTTCTGAAATAAAATCAAAGCTTGAGCCTTCCGAATCAGAAGGGCTTTTTACACTCAAAGGCTCTGACCCCAAAGTCAAGTACATGCTTTCCACAGAAGTGGCAACCATATGCTCGCTTGGGCCTAAAGGGGTAAAGAAAGTCCACCACATCATTTACGTTCCTGACTTTGAGCAAGCAGCGCAAATAAACGACCGGCTGTCCAAAATGGGCAACCTGGCCGCAGACGGCAGGCCCATGTTTGGAAATTGCCTCTCCTCCCAAATGGCAGAGATTGTATTTGAAACTTCAAAAGATGCGGTTCTAGTTCCCGCACACGCATGGACGCCCTGGTTTTCCGTTCTTGGCTCCAACTCCGGATATGACACTGTTGATGAAGCTTACGAAGACCAGGCAAAAAAGATTTTTGCAATAGAGTCCGGCCTGTCAAGCGACCCGGCAATGAACTGGCGGCTTTCAAGCCTGGACCGGTTTGCAATAATGTCAAATTCCGATTCGCACTCCCCGTATTCGTGGAGGCTGGGCCGCGAGTGCAACGCATTTTCTTTTGCCCCTGGAAAAATGTCATATTTTTCACTTTTCAAAGCAGTAAAGCAAAAAGATGCAAGCACGTTCAAGTTTACCGTTGAAGTGGACCCCAATTATGGAAAGTACCATTACGATGGCCACAGGCTTTGCGGAGTTTGCTTTTCACCAGAGCAGACCAAGAAACTGAAAGGAATCTGCCCGGTTTGCAAAAAGCCCCTTACTATTGGCGTGCAGTACCGCGTTGACGAGCTTGCAGACCGGCCTGATGGTTTTATGCCAAAAGGCGCGTTGCCTTACAAGAAGCTTCTGCCGCTCAATGAGCTGATAAGTGCGGTAATCGGCTCGCCGCTTGCGTCAAAGAAAGTGGCAGCAGAATACGGAAAGCTCATCGCAGCGTTCAAAGCAGAGCTTTCAATACTCATTGACGTGCCCGCAGAATCGCTTTCAAAAATTTCAGGCGAAAAAATTGTAGCTGCAATAATTGCAAACCGGGAAGGCAAGCTTGTGGTGTCGCCAGGATTCGACGGGGAGTACGGCCAGATCACTTCCTTTGGAAAAGAGGCAAATCCGAAGGCAAAGAAAGCTGTAGTGCCTAACTTGTCGCTGGCTTCCCAGAAGTCACTTGACCAATACTGCTGATTCTTGCAGGCATCTCAATGCTTGTACCAGTAGATCAGAAAGAGTATGATTTCCCCTACAAATGCGTATTCCAGCGGAAGCCCGCCAAACATCATCAGCATGACTACCGCTGAGAAGAGAAGGAAGAATGTGAGCGGGTCCATGCCCATGACTGAGGGCGAACGGCTTTCGCCTGCGAAGCTTTCCTGCGGTGCCTGCGTCTGGCCGCCATCTGAAATCGGCGTGACGTTTCCAGTCTGCGGGTCAACCCTGACCGCAAAGCCACATTTTTTGCAGTACACTACGTTGTTCTGCGCATCGACGTCTAAGTTTGGGTTACCGCATTGCGGGCAGCTTACATCCATTTTCAAGCACTCTGCATGCATTACTTTTTTGCAGTTAAAAAGAGTGCCGGAAAGGCATGCGCATTCCACGTACCGTTTGCCTGATGCCTGCAGGTTCTTCCTTTTGTTTGAAAGGGTTTTTTAACCAAAGTCCCTTAATTTCTCCATCAAACCACTTTCAAAAAAATCAGGTTTTCGGCGGTAGTTTTACGTGGATTTTCTTTCAAAGTTTGTCAATTGGCTCTCCGGCGTGTTTTTAAAAAAAAGGAAGTTCTCGCTTGGCCTCTACGGTCAGGTCAACGCCGGGAAAACCTCCCTTGCAAACCGCATCTCGCTTGACTGGCTTGGGGAGGAAGTGGGCAAAGTCTCAGAGATTCCGCATGAAACGCGCGCAGTCACAAAAAAAGAGCACGTCATAGTGAAGGCAGGCGGCAGGACGCTTGAGATGAACCTGCTTGACATGCCTGGAATTGCAACAAAAATCGACTACAAGGATTTCCTCAAGTATGGAATAAAAAAAGACGCAGCGCAGACCCGTGCAAAAGAAGCCACCAAGGGAATCATCGAGGCAATAAAATGGCTCGAGAAAGTCGACGTTGCCCTTGTAATCATGGATGCGACAGAGGACCCCCTCACGCAAGTGAACATCACAATTCTTGGAAACTTGGAAGCGCGGAAAATCCCCATCATACTTGTAGCAAATAAAATTGACGACAAGAAAGCAAAGCCGGAGAAAATACGCGATGCATTCCCGCAGTATTCTGTTGTCGAAATATCCGCGCTTACAGGAGAAAACGTGGACAAGCTTTACGAGTCAATAGCAAAAAACGTAGGTTAGTGCAAAATGGCCGAAATCCAGATAGAGTTCATCTCGTCGTCTGCCCTTGCGGCAAAAACGCCAAAGGAAAAGCTTGCAGCAATACTTGAGCTTGTAAAGAAAGGAAAGATAGTTGTCCTTGAAGAGCCCCTGACCGCACCAGAAGAAGCAGAGCTTATAGCATCAACAATGGCTTGCGTTGGAAGCAAGTTTTCCGGAATAGAAATAAGCAGGCTTGGAGAAAGCACGGACAGCCTGCGCACAGCAGCAATCAAGCTATTAGGCGGAAAGACCGCGGGGCTTACAATAGTAGGGCCAAGCGATTTGGTGCACCAGATAAAGCGCAACCCCGGAAAGCTAAGCGTGTTTGCAGGAAAATAATCTCCTCAGCGCAAAAACGCCAAGCACAATAAGAACGCAAGGACAATCAGCGCAATAACCATGTGGTGCCCGCGTTTCATTTCCATCATCTTTTCATCTAACCCGATTCTATTCAATCAAATCATTTTTTTCATTCAAGCCAATCAAGCCAGCCATTCAAGCAAAACGCCCATTTATTTTAATGCATTCAGCAAACTAATATCCCTTACAAGGTAATTCCAAATGCCCCACAAGTGCGTATCCTGCTCCAAAATATATCCCAACAGCTCGCCTGAGCTTTTGAAAGGATGCAGCTGCGGGTCGCGCATTTTCCTGTTTCTCAAAAACGAGGACATAACCATAAAGCAAGCCATGGACTCGGGGCTTTCGGCAGTCATGTCTTCGGGCAAGGTCTTGGAACTTTCAGCCAGGCAGCCTGTAAGCGTCGAGCTTGTGGACCCGGAAGAAGACGGCGAGGCTGATGCTGATGAAATCCGAAACTACATTGGAACGCAGCAGCCTGCATTTGGAAAAAAGGAGCAGCCAGCTGAAAACATCACAGTAATAGATAAGGGCGAGTACGAGCTTGACATTGATTCCATAATGCGGGGAGACCCTCTCGTAGTTCGGTCGCAAAACGGCATTTACTACCTAAAGATTCCCTCAATTCGGCACGGAAAGTAAAACCGCAGCCAAGCCGCTTTTTGCCTTCACTGTTTTTTCAGTCCCGAACGCATCATTTTATTTAACCGCTAATTACTAATTGCGGGTTTTTTACGCATAAAATAACTTGGGAGCAGTGCGATTGTTATGGCAGAAAACGAAAGCCAGGCGCAAAACACGCCAATTGATGCAGTATCACTAGCACGCAGGATTGCAGCAAACGACATTTCACTGGACGAAGCAACCGCAATTTCGCTTCTTCCAACAGTCCAGTCCGGCTATGATTCCAAGGCAATCACCGAACAGGAATTCATAAACTGCCAGCTTGCACTTTTTTGCAAAATTTCACCCTCTGCAGCAACAGCGGCGCCGGCAATACCGCAGTCATCATCCGGCAAGCTGCACATGCTGTACACAAAAAAATCGGATCTTGTGCGCATACTTGACAGCCTGGCCGATGCAGTATCTTCAGGAAAGATTTCCGAAGCTGCGTTTGAGCGGCTGCACGTAACCGACAATGAAAAGCTCTCAGTGATTCAGGCCCAAATCGACGCCGAATCAGGGGCCGGCCGGGTAAATTCCCAGCCAGTGCAGCGCCGCGAGGTAATGCCCTCCGCAATAATACTCTCAACTTCTGCAAAAGCAGAGCTCCCCGCAAGGGCCGCCCAGATAAAACAGGAACTTTCCAAAGCCGAAGCAACAACCGCACAGCCATTCGTAGACAACGCGTGGGTCTCAAAGTACGAAAAGTCCATGTCCGCCCTTGAGTCGTCAGAAAAGCAGATACGCGGCGAGTCCGCACAGTTCAAGTCCACCATTGATGCTTTATACTCCAAGCTTTCAAACCTGGAAAGCCAGGTGTCAAACCTCCAGACCGAGACAGGATACATTGGCGGGGACATCAGCCGCATCAAGGCCGTACCAAGCACGCCTTCCGAAACTGCGCAATTTGACACAAAGCTCAACGCCCTGTCAAATGAAATGGAAGGCAGGGTTTTGGAGCTTTCAAGCAGAGTTGCAAATGCCGAAGCGCAGCTTGCATCAAGGATGGCTGAAATAAGGGGACTGATAGCAAAAGCAGACCAGTTTAGGCAAGCAATCGACCTTTCAGTTGAATCAGCAAAGAAAACAGAGCAGATGCAAAAGCAAGTTGACCGCGCAGAGCGGGTGGCCGAGCTTATGGGCAAGACTTTTGTAAGCTCAACAAAGAAATTCAACGAGCTTGAGGAGTTCCGTGAAAAACAGGGAGACTTCATAGCCCGGCTTGACGTATTGTCCGCAAGGCTGGATGCACTGGAGGCCTCCAAGCTTTCCACACTTCAGCAACCCGCGCTTGAGCAGAAAGCTCCATTGCCTGCACAGCCGCAGCAGGCACAGCAACCAATGCAAGCATCAACCGCCCAGTTGCAACCCGTGCAGCAGTCGCAGTCATCCCAACAGGAGTCGCAGCAACCAATGCAAGCATCATCAACGCAGCAGGCACAGCAACCGCAAACCTCCCAGCAGCAGGAGCCACAACCGCCGCAGCAGGCAGTATAACGTTTTCCAATTCTCAATTCATGTATAATAGAATAGTATAAGGGGCAAAAACCAGATGGTCAGGATAATATCAATAGTAGCAGGAAAAGGCGGGGTTGGCAAGTCCACTGTTGCTTTGAATACCGCAGCTGCCCTTGCAGGGCACTACAAACGAAAAGTCGTGCTTGTTGACCTTAACCTGACCACCCCGCATCTTGCAGCAATGACTGGCATAGGGCCCAAAGCAAAGGTGCTGGAAGACGTCATAATAGGCAACGCCGGCCTTGCTGAAGCGTTGCACAGCCACGAATCAGGCATGAAAGTGCTTGCAAGCTCGATTTCTCCCCGCAAATTCTCCTACTCCGAGCTTGGGAAAATCGGCCCGATGCTTCGCGAGCTCAAAAAATCCTATGATGATGTGGTAATAGACTGCGGCCCGGGCCTTGGCACCGAAGCCATGCTTGGAATGCGCTATGGCGACCAGCTATTGTATATCGCAACTCCGACTGTGCCATCCCTTATGGATGTCATACGGTGCAGGAAGGCCGTAAGAAGCATGGGAAAGAAGGAGCTTGGCATGGTGCTTAACATGGTGGCAAAGGACGAAGCCCAGCTTACGCCCTATCAAGCTTCCGCACTGACTGACATTCCGGTGCTATGTTCCATTCCCCGCGACCGGGCAGTTCCAAAAAGCCAGGCTGCAGAACGGACTACCCTGCATTATGATTACTACTCCCCAGCAAGCCAGGAGTTCCTAAAGCTTGGCGCCCACCTTTCAGGCCAGCAATTTACTCCAAAAACAAGGGGTTTTATTGCTTCAATTACATATATTCTCAGAGGAAAACCGTAGTTTTTTTTGAATGTTCATACAAGATAATACGACATTCGTCTAACTACCATGGTTTCTTCGTCAATCCCCAAGTTTTTTGGGGTAATGCTTATAAGCGCACCCAAAAAATAACACTTAACACGAGTGTCGTCTTTGTCTGACGTTAGGCGTTACGTTCTTTGACGTAATGGTTGGATAGGAAGATTCGCGTGCACATAAGCCTTGATAGGAAAAACAAAACGAATGCATGACCCGTATGGGTTGTGCGTCGTATAGGTGGTATAAAATGAAAAGTTTGAGGAAGTTCGCAACCCTCGCAGTAGGTGCCATGATGGCAGCATCTGCAGTGGCTGCGGTTAACGTAGACAAAACCGGACTTGAAAGCTATCCGTTCTTCAACAACGGAGAGCCAGCAGTCAAGGTTGTAATCGGCTCAACTGCACACCCGTCTGATGTAGTTGTTGCAGCAAACATCGCTGCAATGATCGGAAACCTTGCGTACACTGACAAGGATGTATCCGTAGACAAGACTGGCGTCTCCTGTGGAGCAGCATCAGGCACTTGTGCAATTGATGCAGGAACCAAGAAGGTCTCACTCTCTGTAACTGTCCCAGGCGCAAGCCCGGCGAACGTATACACTATGAGGACATACATCAATGACTTCCTTGACAACAACTCGGAGACTTACCGCGGCAACACCAACGGATATGTCTATACTGGTAACAGCGAAGGTTACGAGAAGGCATTGAAGGTAACCAAGGACAAGTCGAACGTAGTATCACTTGTAAACGAAGGCAAGGTAACCAACCCGCAAAACCTCGACGTCAAGCAGGAGCAGAATATCTACATTGGCTCTGAAACCAAGTACTCTGACACAGCTTCCTACAAGCAGGTAGTTGCAAAGGGACTGCGCGCAGCCTACTCACTCTCATTCAGTGAGCCACTCCCAGTATGCTGGGACACTTCAAAGAACATCCTCACTTGCCCTGACTCGCAGGACAGGCTGAACCAAAGCCACACCAAGATAAACCTCTTGGGACAGGAATGGGTAGTTATCTCCTACAGCATGAAGACTGGAGACTCTACGAACATTGGAACTGTTGAGCTTGGAAAGGAAACTGGCTACAACCAGATGATGAACCAGGATGACGAAATCGTCGCGGCAAACAACGCCAAGGTCAAGCTCCGCTCGATCTCATCGCCAACTAGCGGCTCTGCAGCAGCTTCATTCGAAGTAACTACTGCAGCAGGCGTAGTAAGCTATGAGACAATCGTTTCTGGCAACTCAAGGGATGTCGCAGGTGTAACAATCCGCGTCAACACTGTATTCGCAGGAACTAACAGCGTCAACTATGCAGACGTGTCTGTATACTCTGACAAACTGTCTTTGACTGACGGAACTCAGATTGACTCGACAACCCACAGCTCGTGGTATGCGGCAATCAAGAGTACCAACTCGACTAGCAGCCAGGCAATCTCCAACATCACTCTCTACTCGACGTATTCAACGTCAAGTGACCTGAAGGCAGGAGAGAAGATGTCGTTGATCAAGGGCCAGAACGCGTTCGATGTAACTTTCGAGGGTCTTGACGATGCGTCAATTACCTACGATAATCTCAGGTTCACCCTGATGAACGAAACGCTCCAGTACAACAACACACACAAGTGGACTGGCGCATACGTGCAGGTAGAATCTGGTGTATCAAACGCATTCCAGACTAGCACTACCAGCAAGAACATGGTACGCATCGCGACTAACCCAATGATTGGAGACACAGGACTTGGAAACGCAAGCATCGGTGCAGCATTCATCCAGGGATCAGATGGATTCTGGGACCCGATTACTGGCGACTATACCGCACCAGGTACAACTGCAGTAACCTACCACTACAGTGGTTCTGAACAGTCGACTATTGGTATAGCTGCAGAAGCTGTAACTGACTCGCCGTACTCGTACGTGTGGGTAAAGGAGTTCACCGAGGACAACAGTGCAACGCCAAAGTACATATCGCTGCTCTTCGAACCCTCATTGGGAACAGCAGGGCAGTTCTCTGATAGTACTGCAGCGTCAACTGTATCGTCAAAGATCGGTTACAACGCAACTGCGCCATCAACAGCAGACTTTAATGGAACTGCAGTACGCCAGTATGAGAGTGGATTCGTCTCCGACCGCGGAACGAAGTTCGTCTCAGTTGGATCAACTTATGCAGAGTTCCAGTACCCCAAGACTGTCGTAAAGGCTAAGTACACCCTCAAGACAAGCGGGACTAACGCCACATCCGGCTCAGTCACTCTTGACCTTGGAGAAGGCGAGTCAAAGCTCATTGACACGGGATACATGGCAACAGTCAGCTCAATTACTGCAACCGCATCAGGCGCAGCAGGAACTGGCGGATTGACTGGACTCGACACAGTTGTAGCAGACCCAGCAAAGGCAGCAACGGTAACTCAACTCAACACTAATGACAAACCGCTAGTGTTGCTTGACGCCGATGCAGGCTCAGCATCTGCAGTAATTGTCGTCGGTGGACCAATCGTCAACACCCTTGCAAAGGCTGCAGGCATGTCAGACTCACCCAACGAAGAGGCAAAGGTTCTCGTGCAGAACGGCAAGATCTATGTCTACGGATACAAGGGTGCAGACACTACTGCCGCAGGTAACGAGCTCATTAAGTGGCTCGCAGAAAACCGCGACCTAGTCCGCAAGTAAATCGACTGAATAAAAGGGTGAAGAGCCCTTTAACCCCTTTTTTTTTATTTTTATTTTTCTACTGGTTCTGAAGAATTTTAGGGTATATTTTTGATTCTTATTTTTTGATTTGTTAGATTAAAGTTAACCATATAAGAATAACGGGAGCTAATCATACTGTGGACTTTAGCCTTCCGTGTAAAAGTGTCGCTTTTGAGCAGATTCAAGACCGCTACGACGTAATTGTTGTTGGCGCAGGCACTGCTGGATCATTTTTTTGTGCAAATGCCCCAAAAAACCTTTCAATCCTGCTTGTAGACCTGCGTTCTTTTCCTCGCGAAAAGCCTTGCGGCGGCCTTTTGGTAGAGGAATCCGTAGGTGCATTGGCCTTTTTGGGCCTGCCTACTAGCGTAATGTCCAAGCCTTCTCCTTGCGATCTTATTCATGTTGATTTGGATAATGGCTTTACTTTAGTTCAAAAAAATCGGCTTGTAAATTTAGACCGGAAGAAATTTGACCACTGGCTTTTGACGCAGGGCGTAAAGCCGAATGTTGATTTTTCACCAGAAACCAATGTACTGTCTCTTGAGATTTCAGCAGGCGGTGCGTCGGTCTCAATCCAAAAGAATGGAAAGCACAAAGTTGTTTCCGCGGAGTATCTTGTGGGTGCAGACGGTGCAAGTTCCATAGTGCGCAAGGCAATCACACCCAAAACCGTGTCTATGTGTTTGGCTGTGGAGGATTATGTTATTTCAAAGGGAAAACCAGTAGATTCAACCTACTTTTTTTACTCAAATGACATAAACGACTATTATTCCTGGATTGTTCCAAAAAATGGCCTTTTATTGATCGGAACTAGTTTTCCTTTGGGAACTCCCCAGAAAATGGATCATTTGTTTTCTTTTTTGAAGAAAAATACCGGCATATGGGGCACTCCGCAAAGGAGATTGGCACACATGTTGTCAAGACCCCAGTCCAGAGACGAGTTTTTCCTAACTAATGGCAAAAACGTCTTTCTTGTAGGCGAAGCCGCCGGCTTGGTTACAAGCAGCACCGGCGAAGGCATGAGCTATGCTTTAAGGAGCTCAAAAGCGCTGAGCGAAGCATTCACATCTTCGGATGTTGCCGGTACCTATATAGCAAAAGCAGCCTATTTGCTGGAAGATTTAACGAATAAGATAGAAAAAGGAAAGATTTTTGCAGATAAGAAAATGCGCAAACTCCATTTTGAAAATTTAATAAGAAGTGGCAAAAAATAGCCAATTAGAACCTTTTTAATCAGATACCACATATAGCTACTTATGGATATTAAAGACGAAATTGTGAAATTATATATTAAAAAATTCGTCATTCCTGGAGCACTAGTTTTTGATAAGCCTGGTTTCGTCGATTTTAAAATTTCCGGAAAGACTAGTGTTTTTGCAAGGCAGTTTTTAGTGCCAGAATTATTTTTTGAACGTTTTGAAAAAACGTTGATTGAGAAGCAAGGTTCAAAAGGGGCAAAAAAACTATATTCTATTGGAAAAAAGTTTGGTTATAGTTTTGCTCAGGTTGGTCGTTTTGAAAATATCAAAGACCATCCTGGCAATGCCGTATTAGATTGGGTAGTAACTGCAATTAAGTTTGTAGAAGGCACTTATGCTGCCCGTATAACCCAAACGATAGATTTATCTCGAAACCGTGTAGATTGTGTTTTTACTAACTTTGCTATCTGTGAGAAAATAAATTTCGATTATTATATCGCTGCAGGTGGCGGTGCTGGTGTTATTGCTTGGATTCTTCAAGATCCATCAATTGAAGGTATAGTTTACGATGGTAAACAAGAAGGAGATAAGCATGTCTGTAAGGTTACTTATGCACCTTCAAAAGTTCTACTTGAAACTTTTAAACCTGAAGAAGTATTCATAGAGAACGACGTGTCTGGATTAGAGCCGGATACCGCATCTTATCGTGCACTCAACGCGGAAGTTGATTTTGGTGCTGGCAAATCTTTTCAATCTTATTTGAATTCAAAGATTTTTTCGTACTCAGAAGGAAAAATAATGTACTCGAATCAACGATTTTTCCTTGCTGAAGCAACTGCGCTTTATCTTTTAGAAAAGTATTTAGATACGGAGTCAAAAAAAATTCTTGAAGATGCTGCATTTTCAACTGGCTTTGATATTTTCGGTACTTTTGCAAATGGAAATCTTTTAGCCGTTTCTGAAGTCTTAACTGCCTTAGGTTGGGGAAAAATTACTATATTGGGTTCTAAAACAAACATGAAATTAGTATTAGAACACTATCCTTGGACTAAGTATTACAATGATGTGGATTTCTGTATTATTCGCGGTCTTCTATCTGGTGCTATTTCAAATATTACTGGATCAAAAGTAACTTTCAAGACAACTGTAAAGGACATCTCTAAGGGTTATTTGAACTTAATGTTTCAAATGTAGTTTGGTGTTTTTTTGTATTCTGCCGGTCCAGTTGAGCAATTCATCTATACCTTACGCGCGTCACACCCGCTAGTTATACCTCAGATTGATCCCTCTAGTTTATCTAAAAACTCTGTAGATACTCTTTTAGATGGCTTGAAAAAAATCGGGATTAAAATCATAGCAATCGGAGGAAGCATTACTGATTCAAAAAGCATGCAGGCAGTTATTGATGCTGCTTGTGCTAGAGATTTATATTGTATTGTCTATGCCGATACTTCTGCTTTTGGTGTTTATGGGAAAAAAGACCATACTGCAATATATTGGATGAATATTCTTAATGCTGAAAACCCGTTTTTTTCAAGAGATCTGCTTATTCAAAACGTCTTATCTCTGTCGAATTCTAATCTAGAACCAATTCCAACTGCTTATGTTTTTGATGAACGCAATTGTAATAGTGCTGCGCGTTGGGTTTCTAGGGCAAATCCCATTCCAAGAGAGAAACCATACTTGTCACTTTGTATTGCATTATCCGCCCAGTTTTCTGGAAGCAGATTCTATATAATGGCAGGTGGGTCTGGTTGTCCTTTACTTCCCCCCAAAGATCATATTGAACTTCTTAGAAAAAAAACAAATCTATTTTTGATACCGACGAGCGGGATACGCTCTGCTGCAGATGCCAGTAAAATGTTTGAAGCAGGTGCAGATGCAATACACGTTGGAAACATTCTAGAGTCAAAAGGTGGTTTGGCTATAGTTGAATCAATGATTGTTGCATCAAAAAAATATCCCGGAAGAACCTTTTAGTTAGTGATATGCTGTGGTGATTAGAAATATCAAAAAAAACGTATTACCGCTTGAAAAAATCTTATTAATTT
The DNA here is from genome assembly GCA_041652355.1 of Candidatus Micrarchaeia archaeon. Taxonomy (GTDB): domain Archaea; phylum Micrarchaeota; class Micrarchaeia; order Norongarragalinales; family CAINOH01; genus CAINOH01. Next base: position 18,043 of record JBAZHM010000006.1, read on the forward strand.
CAGATTTAGATGATACTTTAACCAGTTCAATTCCAATATATGATCGTGTCTTAAAAGATGTTTTTAAAAAGAATTTTCCAAAAAACGATTTTTCTTCTTTCACTTTAAAAAAATTCAAATATGATGGACAAGATATTGTAAAAAATCTTAGGGAAATGACTGCTGCGTATGGTGTTTCATCTAAGGATTACGAACAAAGTAAATCTTTGCTAATTAATGATGCGATAACTGATTTTTCCAATCGCTTACGGTCTGGTGAAAAAGTTGTTGTGTTGCCTGGGGTAAATGAGTTTTTAGAAAAACTCTCTACAAATTCAAACATAAAAAAAATTCTTTTAACTGGAAATCCCCGTCCGATAGCTGAAATGATCTTAACGAGTGTTTCTTTAGACCATCATTTTGATATTATTCTTGGTGGAGAAAACGGTATTGACAAAGAATCTAACCTTAATAATGCATTATCTTTGTCTAGTATTTTTTTTGATGGACACACTCTGAAAGTAGTATTACTTGGTGATTCACCCATCGAAGCCAAGCTAGCAAAAAAATTCGGGTTTGTTTTTATTGGTGTTGCAACCGGTTCACATTCAAAGAAAGAATTAGCTGAGATTGGTGCTGGTAAAATATTTTCCAATCTTTCGCGGGTTGATGAGATAATAACTGAAGTATTGAAAACATAAATTTATGCGTCAATTTCGATTCCGTTTTCTGTTATTTCATATGTTTTTATTCCGCCGCGAATATTACAATATCTCATTTTCTTAATTTCGAGGGTTCTACTTAATGAGTCTCCAACTGCAAGTGACTTTAATACGAAAACACCGTCTGCAAGGAATTCGCTAACTCCATCAGAACTTAGGTTTTCAGTTTTTTCAGGTAATTCTGTAATAAGAAACACGGTAGCATTATACTTTCTTATTTCTGTCATTAATTTTGCCAGCATTCTTTTCTTTATTGTTTTTTCACTTATTTATGTGGGAATTAGTTTGTCCGTGACTTGTCTATTCATCATCGAACCTTTACGAAAGAGCATTTCCTTTACGTAATCATTTATTGTGAAATATTCTGAAAAAGTTGATAATGAATCTATAACAATACGTTTTGGTCCAATCTGTTTAATTGCGTCAAAAACGAGTGAGAACATTTCCTGTTCTTCAATTATGTTAATATATGTAATTTTAAGCGTCCCTGCGGCAATCAAACTTGGAAGATCTTTTCCAAATCCGTGTGCCTGTTTTAGTATGTTGTTCTGTGTTTGTTCAGTACTTATGTATATTCCTTTTTCACCTTTCCGGGCTCCATTAAGAAGAAATTGTAACGATAGTGTTGTTTTTCCTGCTCCGGCTCCACCTGCTATTAGAACAAGATTATTTTCCGGTATTCCTCCATCTAGTGCAGTGTCTAAACCAGCTATGCCTGTAGGTATTTTATTTACTTGAATTTCTTCAGCCATGTTTGTCTAGTTAATGACTTATCCTTTATATTATAAGTTATCTTTCGTTCATTTCTTTGTTTGTCTGATAATTTGTTCTCTCATCTTCTTTGCCGCTTCCGGGTTGTTGGTTATTACGACCTTACTGTTCGTGTCCGTGTTAAGAAGTATTTCATGAATTGCAGTTAGGGTCTTTTCGTCGACCTTCTTATGCTTGTAGAATAGGTCATCAATTCTTTTCCTGATCGCCTTCGAGTGGTAGACTTCCATTACAAAGTCCCCTACTACTCCGACATCGCACTTTTTGGATACCTTGCAGCCACACTTGATTTTTGCGCCCATTTCCTTGTATGCTCCAAGGAAAATCCGGTCAAGCGGCGTATTGGCAGGGCAAGCAACAAAATGATTTCCATCAGTTGAAATCATCTTGAATGCTGTATATTCTTCCTTTTTGAGTATTGTCAGTGGGATTGGGTGCGGTTGGATGCAGGTGATGAGTTTCTTTCCCTTCAAGCCCATCCAAGCTTTCAGAAGTTGTGCCGTTCCCCAAAAATATGCGTCTGCAGCCTTGCCTTTGAACTCATACGCTCTGCTGTAATAGGGTGGCATGTTGATTACATCCGCCCCGCCGTCAGATGCAGATGTAACTTTGATGTCTTCTGAGAATCGGTTAATGCTTTCAGCCCACTTGTGGCTAATTTTGTACTGGTTCTTGGAGTTCTTT